>JAISIQ010000163.1 GCA_031261945.1 Methanobrevibacter sp. | reverse complement strand
AGTTTCTTTTGCACCTGGAACTAAAAATATATTATTTCTTGAAAAATCAATTATATCTTGATTAGATACATTATATAGTTTAAAAAAAGGAGTAATTAACTTAAGTGTATCACCAGCATAGTAGTTAGGTTTTTTAACTACATCAACTAAATAATCATCAAATTTACTAATGATTTTAAATAATTTATCCCCTTCTGGAATGAATTCCTTAGCTATTTCATAAGCATTGTCATTTAGAGACAATGGACCTTCACAATCAGTTATAAATGCTTTTTTAATCAAAATAATCTCCCACAGTTATTTTAAGTAATGTTAATCTTTTTAATTTAAATGATTTAAATAATTTGGATAATTTGAATGACATGAATGGTTTGGATTGTTTGAATGGTTTGAATAGTTTAAATTGTTTTAGTAATGTTATTTTTTATTAATATTATTATTAATATTATTATATTATTACTAATATCCTAAATATTTCTATTAATATCATTAATTAGATAATTTATTATTATTAATTTATTATTACTACTACAATTACAATTACAATTACTATTGCAATTACTAATACTAATACTAATATTATTTATAATATCACATAATTATTATAACTATTATTAAAAGCATTTACTAAAATTACTATGATTAATAAAATTATTCATATAAAATTATTAATACCTATAAAATAATTCTTATTACTAATAATAATAAAAATAATAGGAATAATAATGATAATGATAATGAGAATAATAAGAATGATAGGTAGTATATTAGTAATAGTAGTAAATAATACTAATAATAGTAATAATGGCAATGATAAAAATTTTAATATTAATATTTTTAATAATATTAATTTTTAGTAATATAAGATTTAATAATATTAAGATTTATTAAATTAGTAAATAATAAAATTAAAAATTATATAAAATAATTGATAAAATAATAAAACAATAACATTACTAATTAAATATCAAGAAAGAATAAAATTTAATTAATATTACTATTTTAATAAGATTTTAATTGCATTTACAGGACAAATAGCTTCACATTCACGACATGAAATACAAATATCTTGATTTACAATTATTTCATTATTTTCATTTAAAGTTAATGCATCAACAGGACATATCTTTGTACAAACACCACAAGATTGACAAAGATCTTGATGAATAGTGAATTCTCCATCTCTTTCAGCTTTAATATCTCTTCTAACAAAAAATATTTCATCATTAATTTCATCATTCATTTCTTCATCTATTTTATTATCTCTATTTTCATTATTCCTGTTTTTATTATCTCTGTTTTTATTATTCCTATTTTCAAAGTATTCTTCCATAAGTTCAATAGCTGTTACAGAACAAATACCCACACATTTACCACAAAATATACAATTATTGCCTATATGGATTGGAGTTGGTAATTCTAACCAAATAGCATTAACAGGACAAATAGGAATACATTCTCCACAACCAATACAATCTTCTTCAAGAACTTTAATTTTACGAATAGGAGGGAAATATTCAATTAAATCATTCATAGCTATTACAGAAACATCAGAAGCAGTAGCTGAATCTATTTTTTCCCTAACTATATCTGTAACATTAATCTCAAAAGTTTTTTCATCATAATCATCTGTAAGCTTTTGAGCTAGATTCGATAAAATTGAATCTATTTTAGCTACATCATCAGATAATCGATTAATATCTTTATCTACAATACTTGAAACAATATCAGATGATCTAATTTTATTAAATGATTCATAAGCTCTTTTACGAGAAGAATATTTAATAGCTGAACTTGGACAAACATCCATACATTCTTCACATCTTGCACAATAAGAAGGATCAATATAAGGCAATTTACTTGTTTTACCTACATTAATAGCTCCTCTTGATGGACAAATTCTTGTACAAGTCATACAACCAATACAATTATCTTGATTTACAACAATAGCTCTTCCACCAGAAACTGTTCTTGGGAGAATTTCACCATATTTTATTGCATCAGTTGGACAAGATCTAAAACAATATCCACACCTTACACATTTATCATCATCGATTTCACTATGAACTTCTTCACTTCCAGAAGAAGTTAAATGAATAGCTCCTGTTTTACAAGAAGAAACACAAGCACCACAAGCTTTACAAAGTTTAGAATTAATATTAGGAATATTTTCCCTAAGTGGTTCAGATAATTTTGTTTCCATTTTTATAGCATCATAGGGGCAAGCTTCTCTGCATAAAACACAACCAAAGCATTTTTCATTAATTTTAGTATTTCCTTCATTATCAATATAAGTTGCATCAACAGGACATACTTTAAGACAAGGTTTATCTTTACAGATTGCACACTTGCTATTATCGATTTCATAATCGACTTCAACTTCCCTCAAGGGTTTGTTGCATTTTTTAGTAGAAGCTTCGATATAAATCAACTCCATAATTATTGTAATTAGCTATTATTATAATTAGCTATTATTTATTATCTATTAGCTATTAGCTATTAGCTATTAGCTATTAACAAGTTGAGATTCTTTTAATGTTATTAATATTTTCCATTCTCCATCTACTTCTTCGAGTAAGAATTTAGCTACAAAATATCTTACAACACAGAAAGGACAAGTTTGATAACAATTACTACATCTCAAACATTTATCTGAATCTCTTTTTACAGTATTATTTTCTTTATTGTATGATATTGCACCTGTAGGACATTCATCAACACATAATCTGCATTGAGTACATTTAGAATCATCCCAGGTTATAATATTTATTTTTAATCTATCAGTTGCATTTTCCATTATTTCAAAAGCTATTTCTTCATCAGGCAAAATAGCTATTGCTTTATCCCATATTTCTGATAATGGAAGTTCTAATTTTAAAAGTTTATTAAGAGGAAGTTCTTGTAACTCTTCTTCTTTGCTTTCTATGAATTTTTCAAGAGTATTAACTACTAAACGGATTACAGCTTTCTGATCTTCTAAATTATCTATAAATACTCCTTTCATAGCCCCTTTTACAGGACATGCTTCTAAACAATCACCACAAACAATACATTTAGATTGATTAACATGAATTTTATTATCTATTTCTTCAATAGCATCAACAGGACAAGATTTCATACATTTCTTACATTTAATACATAAAAAATCATCAACAAGATATTGTCTTTTTGAGGGAATTATATTAAATTCCTCTCTAATCAAATGATTTTCCCCACAGCGAAGAGCCTTAGGTTCAGTTGGACATACTTCTGCACAGAATCCACATCTAATACATGCTCTATTATTAATTACAGGATATACTAATCCTTCAGATTCTTCACTATCTTCTTCTCTTACAAGTTTAATAGCATGAGGAGAAGGACAAGATAAAGTACAGGCACCACAACCTATACATAATTCTTTAACAACTTCAGGGAAATCTCTAAACCTTTCAGGTTTCTCAGCTATATCTGGTTTAGATTTAGCATCAGCAAACCCTTCTACCCAAGTTTTTCTTGCAAATTCATATAAATACCAAATTACAGAAGACATAATCCACCATTAAATTAATAAATTAATTAAATCATATAATAAATAAGCTATATTTAACTTACTTTAAATTAAAAATATCTTTTGAACTTTCTCCTTTTTCTATATCAATAATAGCTACTCTTTCAGCACAAGCTATACATGGATCTGCTGAAGCATAAGTAGCAACAGCATCAGAAACAGTAGCAACATCCTTAAGCATATATTTAGCACAAGACTCAATATTCATAATACTTGGAGTTCTGATAGAAATATGTTTAATTAAATTACCATTAGTTTCAGCCATATAAGTTACTTCTCCTCTTGGAGCTTCATTTCTCCATTCAGCATAACCTGAACCAATATCTACCTGAGTCCTAATATCTCCTTCAGGTAAATTTCTAATAGCTTGTCTAACTAAATCAACAGACTGAGGAATTTCATTAAATCTATTCATAGTTCTTGCAAAATTATCTCCTTCTTTTCTCCAAATTGGTTTAAATTCTAAATAATCTTTATAAGTATGATGTTCTTCTCTTAAATCATGTTTTAATCCAGAAGCTCTTCCTATTGGACCAACAGCTCTTCCTTTCAATGCTTGATCTCTTGTCATTTTCCCAACATCTTTAGAACGAAGACCTGTCAAAGGCCCTTGCTCAAAAATCTCAATATATCTATCAAGATCTTTTTCTATCATATCAAGTTTTTGGAGTATTTGATCTAAGTGAGCTGGCTTTGCATCCATTCTAACTCCACCAATAACATTCCATCCCATATTTACTCTATTACCTGTGAGCATTTCTATAGCATCCATAGCATGTTCTCTTAGTGAAAGCATATACATAAATAAAGTTTCATGTTCTAAAGCTTTAAAATAAGTAGAATTAGCAAGAAAATGGCTTTGAATTCTATCTAATTCATTTGTAATAACTCTGAGTAGCTGTGCACGAACAGGAGCTCTAACATCAGATATTTTCTCTATTACCTCAGCAAAAGTTTGAGTATGTTCATAAGAACAAATCCCACAAATTCTTTCAGCGAGATAAATACATTTTTGCCAGGTTTTTCCTTCCATAATCCTTTCTATTCCTCTGTGAACATAACCATAATCAATTTCAGCATCAATAACTCTTTCACCTTGAGTTTTAAGTTTAAGTCTAAGAGGTTCTTTTAAACCTGGATGAATTGGACCTATTGGTAAAATCATTCTTTCTCCCTCCCACGAGCAGCAATAGCTCCAGGAGCTACAGCCAAAATAGCTTCTAAAATTTCACTTGGTCTTGGAGGACAACCAGAAATTTCCGCATCAACAGGTATGAAATCAGATACAGGAGCATGAACATTGCCTCCTTCTTGATTAAAAACATCACCAGATAATGGACAATTCCCAATACAAGCAACTACTTTAGGTTCTGGAGCTTTAGCATAAATCCTCTTAATTTTTTTAATCCATTGCTCAGTAACAGCTCCAGTTATTAATATAACATCAGCTTCACGAGGATTATTGTGAACATAAATACCATATTGTTCAAGATCATATCTTGGAGAAAGCAATGCTACTACTTCCACATCACATCCATTACATCCTCCACAATTTATTAAACAAACATGGATTGAACTTTTCCTAACAATATCTTTAAGAGTATTTAGCATTTGTTTACCTCTTATATCCTCTACATATTAAGTTATTAACTTATTAGTTTATTAATTTATTAATTTATATATTATTATTAGTATTAGTATTATTAGTATTAATATTATATTAATTTATTATTATTATTATTATTATTATTATTAATTTTATTATTAGAATTATTATGGATATAGTACATATAGTATATAGAACATAATGCAAATTATACTTTTTGAAGTAAGGATAATATTTGCTTTTTACCTTCTTTAAGAGCTTCATCATAATCTTTTCCAGCTATTATATCCTTGATTAAGCCCATTTTTATTTTACTAGCATCTTCAATAGCTATTATCTCCATTACATCACATAACCAGCAGAGCTTTAAATCTGCATGAAGTTTTTCATTAAGGCAATTTGGTCTTGCTGATTCAAATGAAGAATGAAGAGCTTCTAAACTAGACATATCTAAATGATTCATAAGAATTTGCTCCATTTCCTCATCAGTTATCTCTAACTCTTGAGCAAGCGGACTAACAACATCTTCTTTCCATTTAAAACTTCGAAGAATTCTTAGTTTCATTTTTTCTAATAGTTTTTTATCTTCATCCACTTATATCACCTAAATTGAGCTTACCACTAGACATATATTAAATTATTATTATTATTATTATTATTAGATAGCTAAGAAGAATAGCTAAAAAGAATAGCTAATAATCCAAATAAGAATAGCTATTAAAAATCCAATGATAGTTTCTTTTCTCCCATATCCTGGCCTCATTCCTAATACTAAAGCTATTAAGAATAAAGATATTGATATAGATATTAATGGAGTAATGAATGCCAATAAAGCATGATTTAAAAGAAGTGTCCATCCAATAATAGCTATTATTAAAGAAACAATGTCAATTTTATTAATAATAAATGCTTCTCCATGTTTTTTATAACTTAAAAGAAGCCCTAAAACAGCTCCAATTATAAATGCTAATAAATATATTAAATAGGACCA
>JAISIQ010000152.1 GCA_031261945.1 Methanobrevibacter sp. | reverse complement strand
GATAATCTATAAAACAATGGAGGAAAATTTTGAAAAATATTATACTTCCCAAAAATATTATACTTTCTTTAATAATCTTTGCAATTATTTTAGGATCTATATCAGGGGTTTCTGCAACTTTAAATGTAATAGTCATTACTGATCCTAGTGGTGATGATGTAAATGGTGTTGCAGGAGGAAGTATGTCCTTTGCTAATAATATGTTTCAATCTACTTTCTTGATGTCTAAAGAAAATCAATTTGTAGTTTTATCAGGAGGGGAAGGAGATTCTAATGCTAGATTGAAAGCTATTGTTGATTCTATTAGCCAGTTAGAAAATGGGGCGAGTGCATCAGTAGGTGCGGGAGCCGCATCGAGTTATTCTGGTATTCGTTTAATGGTTGGGGGTCCTAATATTGGTGCTGCAGTAGGAGGATCATTTAGGGCTTATTTAATAACTGTTGAAGAGGATGATACTATTAAAATTACTCCTTATAGTGGAGGATTAGTTGTTCTTCCTCCTGGAAAGAAAGGAGCTATTATTCATTTAAGAAATACTCAAGGTAATCCTTTATATGGTTCTGCTGATTCTGTGCGCCGAGAAACTGCTTTAAATATTGGTAGAATGATAAGGGATGGTTACTCAGCTACAACTATAGTAGGATCAGTCTTTGAAGAAGTAGCAAAAGATTCTGGTGAACGCTATGGTGGTGGTGCTGTTAATTTAATAGCAGGAATTTCTACTTCAGATATGTTCACTCCAGATGAAATAAATACAACAGGATATCCAATGGATGAACCTTATGTTAAAGTATGTCCAACTGATGGTTGGTCTTCAGGTTTTCCAGCTGCTGATAATTATGAAACTTGTCCTAATGATGGGTCTTCTTTAAAAACGATTTATGCTTATGAAGCCTTAACAAATGCCATAACTGTAACTCAAGATTCGGTTAGTGTTTCTGTCTATGGTAGTGAAGCCCCAGGATTATCTGAAACTGCATCTGAAGTTGTGAAAGCATCAGTTAAAGCTTATGGTTATGATGCAAATGCTATTGCAGGTTCCATTAATAAAGGAATTAGAAATGGATTGTTAATAGGAGTAAATTATGTTGAACCTAAAGATATTAATGTAAGGGCTGAATCAAAAGCAGTAGGTGTTTATTTTACTCCTTTACCTGAAGGTAGAACATCTCCTCCATGGGATTTACCAATTAGTTCATTTGTTTTAGATATTTTAGGAAGTATTCAAACTGTCATTGGTATTATATTGGTTCTTTTAGTAGCATTTAGACATAGGCTGTTACTTTCATTCCAAAACAGATAAAAAAATATAAAATCAATGTAATAATTAACTAAATATTATTATTAATAATAATAATAATCAATTATAATAATTATAATAATTATGATTATAATTATAATAACTAAAATAATATAACTAAAATAATTAAAATAATAATAAATTAACTCAAAAAAGTAACTCAAATAATTTAACTTAATAATTTAAAATAAAATTTAGAAATATGAAATATAAATATAAAATAATAGAATAAAAGAGTAATAATTATAATAAGTATTAATATACTAAATATAATAAATATAAAAATATAATAAATATTTGAATAATAAGTTTATAGAAATTCAGTGATATATATGGCGTTAATTTTAATTCGCGGAGATAATAATTCAAAACTATTAAATGCAATTGCAGATATTGAAAGACATGCAAAATTAAGTTTAAATAATAAACCTCAAAAAATTGATTCAAATTTTGCAGATGACATTGTAGAATCTATTTTAAATTCTCCTTTAAGGACTAAATCCAAGGTTGCTACTGCATTTTTCATTAAAGAAGATATTACATTAGCTATTATGCAAATTAAGAAAATCCATCCTCCTGCTCATGTGGTAGTAGTTAGTGATGAATATGAAGAATATGCAAAACTAAAAGAAAAATTAGGGGATGCTCCTATTTTTGGAGGATATTATTCTAGTAAATCTAATAAAACTGAATTAAAAGATTATAAAAAAACTTAATATCATAATATGCTTAAGATCCTATTAAGATAGTATTAAACATTAATAATATAACTTAGGTGTTTCTATGAGATGTGAAATTTGTGGCAAACAAATAGAAGGAAAACCACTAAGAACAAAAATTGATAGTTCAGTTATGGAGGTTTGTGAAGATTGTTCTAAATTTGGTAGAATTCAGAAAGAACCTCCAAAACCTAAATTTTCTAGTTCTAACTTGGGTAATAAACCAAATAGATCTAATAACTCTAATAAACCTTCTTCAAGAAAGCAACGTCCTATGTATTCTCTCGATGAACCTTCAGAAGAGATAATCGAAGATTATTCTTCAGTAATAAGACAAGCTAGGGAATCTAAAGGTTTGTCTCGTGAAAACCTTGGTGAAAAAATATATGAAAAAGTTTCCGTTATAAATAGAATAGAATCTGGAAAAATGGCTCCTGATTTGAAATTAGCTAAAAAAATCGAAAAAGCTTTAAATATTGAATTAATTGAAAAAATTAATGATTTGGATATTGAAAGTTTTAAAAGGAATTCTTCTAAAGAACCTACATTGGGAGATATTGTTAAAATAAAAAAGAGGTAATAATATTTCTTTTTTATCTTTTTTTTTATCTTATAGTTTATTTTTTCTAATATAATTTTTATAATTTATTTTATATTATGTTAATTTTATACTAAATTTTACCAAAAATTTAAATATTATAAATAACATAATAATTATTGTATATAATTTGAGTTATTAAATATATAATTTTAATAGATTGAACTTGTATCAATAATTATTATTTTTAATCTTAGTATTCATCTAATTAAATTATATAATGTAAAATATACTGTGCAATTTTTGTGCAATTCTTTTTTTATTAAAAATATTAATAATTTAATTTATTATTAATTTATTATTAAATTTAGTAGGATTAGAAGTAAAATTATTTATATACTAAGAATGCTATATTAATAATTAATAATTACTTAACTATAGAAATAAACAAAAAATAACCAAAAATAACCAAAAATAACATTAAAAATAAATATTAAAATTGGTATTAGTAATAATTGTTATTAAAACAATATTATTAAGAGTATTACTTTAGATGTATTTCAGATGTTTTGAATATAAATATAATAATAATTAAAATAATTAAATAATAAAAAATCACATAAAAAAATCAACTCATAGGAGTGTTTTAAAAAAATGGAAAATTCTTCTCAGTCTCTTCTTAAAAAAATTGAAGATCTTAAAAAAGAAATAAGAATTTTAAAAGAAGAAAACACAAAAACAAAAAGGAATTTAA
>JAISIQ010000147.1 GCA_031261945.1 Methanobrevibacter sp. | reverse complement strand
ATTCTTGAAAATAGCTATTCTCCCTCAAAAGAATTAGAAGCAAAGCTATTAAAAAGATGTAAAGAATATTTAAGTAAATGGAGTGTTCCTCAAGAATTTATATTTAGAGATGAACTTCCTCTTACACAAATAGGTAAAATATCCTATGTGGAACTTGAAAATGAAATAAAAGAAGAGCTAAAAATAAAAAAATCAAAGGAAAATAAGCCTATTTTTTCTGAAGATATTATAGATAATAGCTATGATGAATAAACTATTTTTAAATAAATTAATCATTATATTATTTAATAAAATTAATAAATTAAATAAAGTAAATAAAGTTAATAAAGTTAATAAAGTTAATATTGTCAATAATGTTAATAATATTTAATAATATAATATACCCTATAATATTTTATTTTAAAACATACTCAAAGTCCCAAAATGGAAGTCCTTCTATTTCTCCTTTATGAAGATGTTCCATTTCATGAGATGCACCATAAGCTGTTGGTCCTGAAAAAGCTAATGGTCCTTTGATATGTTTTAAATGAATCTTTTTTTCTTTGGGATCTAGTGTAGCTTCTAAAATATACTTTCCATCAACTGTGACCTTATGAGGTCTTTCTACAATTTCCCTTTCATTTTTATTGCTGCATTTTTCCATTCTATAAATTTTGCCTTCAGAAGATAAAAGTTTTGGATTAACAAAAAGATAAATTCTCTCTAAAGTATAACCTACTTGTTTTTCTTCATTATAATGAGTTATTTTCTCTTTAACAGACATTAATTTATGAGAATTCTTATTTAAACTCCAATCTCCTCCAAAACGAATAGAAAAAAATAAAGGAAGAAAAATCTCTTCTGGAAGGTTAAGCTCTTTAATTATTTGTTTTTCCTTTATTGAAAATTTTAAAAGTTTTTTTATTTCTTCTTGATCCAACTTAACACCTGACTAAATTCTTCTTAAAAACTTAATAATATTAATATTCTCATATCCTGATATTTTTCTTTTGATTTATAAATAAATAAAATTTATAAAAGAAAAAATAAATGTAAAATAAAAAAAGAAAAAATAAAAATAAATATTTAGAAATTAGCTATTAAAATCTTTAATAGCTGAATCTACAACATTAATTATAGATTCTGTTAAATCAGGATAATCATCACTAATAGCTATTGGTATATTATCACAATAAACAACTTCTAGTCCCGCTTCAAGAGAATCTTTTGTTGCAACATCCACAGCTGCTGCTTTAAGCTCAGTTAACATAACATCTACTTTATCAATATATTTCTCAATATCTTTTTGAAGTAAAGGCCTATTTGAAAGATGAGGAGTTGTTCCAACAACTTTACACCCATATTCTTCCTCAAGATGATTTACTAATACTTCTTTTATTTCATCTGGAGCTGTTGTTGCAAATAAAACATTTTTACCACTTATATCACCAAGAGGCTTCGGTCTAAAAACTGTAGAAATAACAGTTGCTTCAGGATTCAGATTAGCTATAAACTCTTCTATTTCTTTTACTTTTTCTTTTGAAGCCATTGGTTCTTCACACATTGTAATTATGACAAGATCTCCTAATTGAGCCCTATATGGTCCAAAAAAGTTTTCAAGATTAATTAATGGCTGATTAGCCCCTAATAAAACAATATGTTTATTAGTTTTAATAGGAGGAATAGCTGCACCACTTCCTTCAAAAATAATAAAATCTGCATCTACTTCATTAGCCATTTTTGCCCCATCTTCCATATTTGTTAAGAAAACATCTCCTGCCATGCCACCTCCACATCTACGACACCCAATTGTAAGAACTCTGCTCATTAAGGCATCTTCCCAATGATCAGAAGCTGCATGGACTCCTTTATTAGATTGTTCCATTAAAAATTCAGGCGTTATTTCTATTTCATCACCATGAACTATTTCTGGTTTTTCAGGACCTCCTCTCCCCATAGCTACAACACAAGGATTATAATGATGTTTATGAATTATACGAGTTGCAAATGCAGAAACAGCAGTTTTTCCTATTCTTTTTCCAGTCCCAAGAATTTTAAGACTTGGTTTTTCAACTACATTATATTCTGTTAATGGATCAAATTGGAAATCAGGACCTTTATATGTAACTCCACAAGATAAAACTTTTGAAGCTATTTTAAATCTTTTTGTATAATCCAAAATAGGCTCATCACTTAAATCAAAAACAATATCTGCATCATATTCCTTTATCATCTCAACAATTAAATCATAAGGAATTTCATGTGGATCTGAAGAAAAATGAACTGGCATTCCCATCATTTCAGAATAGCTATCTGGATCATCAGTACGTAATTTTTCAGTTCCTCCTATAAATACAATAGCTACTACATCGTAATCTACAACATTATTAAAAATATCAATAGCTGCCTTTGTAACTGGAAGATAATGCTCTCCATCCACCAAACAAACCATTTTTTCTACATTTTTCATAAAAACCACCCCATAAACATGAATAAAAATATAATAATAATAGGAATAAGAATATAATATAATAAAACTATATAATTATAACTTTTTATTATAATTTTTATTAATAGTTTATTATTTGTTTGAATAATTATATTAATATAATTAATATTTTAATTAATATCAGTTATTACAATTTTTTATCAATATTATCAATATTATTAATATTAATCCTTAATAACAATAGTAATAGCAATAATAGTAATAGCAATAGTAATAGCAATAGTAATAATAAGAATAATAAGAATAATAAGAATAGAAGTATAGATATAAATAGAAATAGTAACATTATTATTACTATTATAAACATTAATACTACTATTAACAATAATATCGATAATATTGATATATATTACTAAAATATTTTTGTTATAATTAATTAAAAAAAGAATAAAGATTGAATAAAAATTATAAAAAATATTAAAAATTAAAAATTAAAAGTTTCTTGACAATTTTTATTATAATTTTATTTTGCGACTTCTAAGCTATCCATTCCAAGATTTAATTCTTTTCTAGACCTCTTTACAAGTTCATATAAAGCAGATGAAACATTAACTTGTGAAGAATCAGCGTTATCTTCTAAAATCACATCTGAAATTATATTTGAAAGCATGAAAATCGCATGTTTATGTTCTGCCTTAGTTCTATGAATATGATGAGGACTAATATTTAGAGAAATGTATTCAGTACAGGAACTCTGTATTTCGTTGTTTTTTTCTAAGTATTTCAAAACATAGACTAAAAATTGATGCATTTGAATCATTTCATCCTTATACATATAAATTATACCTCTTATTTTACCTCTTATTTATACTTAGATTAAATAGTTTCATAGTATATAACTT
>JAISIQ010000134.1 GCA_031261945.1 Methanobrevibacter sp. | reverse complement strand
TTAATAAACAATATTAATAATATCATTATACTATAAAAAAAATATTAAAAGTATTTAAAATATTAAAACTTAAAATAATGATATAATGATAATCATAAGTATATTATAAATTATTATTATAATTATAATAAGTATTATAATGAAATATAATAAATGAGTATAATAATTACATTATAAGGAAATGATATAATGGATTTTACTAAAAAAATAGCTATTGTTGGAACTCCATGTCAAATTTTAGCTACAACTAAAATAAACAATTATAACAAAGAAACTGGTGGTTCACCAATTGATGTAAAAATAGGATTATTTTGTATGGAAAACTTTTCATATACCTATTTAAGAAAGTTTTTAGAAGAAAAGGAAATAGATATAAATGAAATAGCTGAATTTAGAATAGAAAACAATTTATTTAAGCTATTTTTAAATAATGGTCAAGAAAAAAGTTTTACATTAGAAGAAACTGAATCTTTTAAAAGAAATAATTGTGAAATTTGTGTTGATTTTGCATCAGATTTATCTGATATTTCTGTTGGATCTGTTGGATCTCCCAAAGGATATTCTACATTAATAGTTAGAACAGAAAAAGGTCAAAATATCATAAATAAAGCAATATCTAATGATTATATTTCAGCAGAAAAAATCCCTTCAGATTCAAAAGAATTAGCTATTCTAAATAAAATAGCTACTAATAAAAAAGAAGAAAATCTAAAAAACATAAAAACACGAGAAAATAGTGCCCATCCAGTTTTATATAAAAGAAAAATATCTAATACTGAAATAGCTAAACTATCAAATGAAAGCCAATTTGATAATTTAAATAAAGATATACTATCTGAAGGAGCTTGTGTTCTTTGTGGTGCTTGTGAATTTGTTTGTCCTGAAAATATTATTAAAATTGGTCAAAGAAAACCAAATAATTTAGAAAATAAAAATAAACACTGTCTAGAAGGTTGTCATGCTTGTTATTATGCATGTCCAAGAACTTTTCTTAGTGAAGATATTCGACCACAAGAACTTGATTCAAAACCAATTGGAGATTATTTAGATATATATTCAGCAAAATCTAATATAACTGAAAAAGGACAAGATGGAGGAGTTGTAACTTCTCTTCTATTATATCTCCTTGAAGAAAAAATAGTTGATGAAGTATTTATTGTTGATGAAGATAAAAATAATCCTTGGAAACCTGTATCAAAACTTACAAATAATCCAGAATTAGTAAAAAAATCAGCAGGAACAAAATACAGTACAATTCCAATAGCTTTTAAAGCATTGCAAAATGATTAAAAAAGATTAAAAAAAGATTAAAAATTAGTTTAATATCTATTTTTTAATCAATATACTTCTTCACACATTTTCATTAAAAATTTTGCAAGAGAAACAATATCTATCCTATTATGTTCAATTATAGGAATAAGAGGACCAATATTTTTTTCCTTAAGATAAGTATCATAATATCCAGGAATATGAGAACCTGGAACATCATCTTTTCTTTCTATATCAAAAATATTCTTCTCTACAGTAGACAACTTACAGTTAGGTAATTGTTTTCTCCATAATCTTCTTGCAAAATATAATAAATCATAATTAATCATACTTTCATATGGATAATCCATACGATAATAATTAAATCTATTTTTTATAAATGGAACATCAAATCTTGCTCCATTATAAGTAACATAGACTGAGTTTTCATCTAAATGATTTGAGAATCCTTCTAAAATAGCTGGTTCTTCTGTTTTTTCTCTAAGTAAATATTGAGATGATTTTATATATTTTCCTTTTATTTCAGCAACTCCAATTAGAATAATAGGAACATTAGATAAGCCTAATGTTTCAATATCCATAAACTTGAAATTTTCATTTTCTATTGCATTAGCACATTTTAAAACATTATTTTGAGAATAGCTATTTTTTCTAATCATATGAAATGTTTCAGAAAAAGAAGATTGATCAATTTTTTCAATAGCTAATAATGCTAATTTTGAATATCTCTCATGTTCTAAAAGTGAAAGAATATTTTTATAGCCTTCTTTTTTTAATTTTTCAGCTGTAATTTCCCCAATTGTTGGAATAATAGTTAAATCTTTATATAATTCTTTTTTAAAATCACATTTCTTTATTTTAAAATCAATTTTCTCTTTTTGTGTGATTTTTAATGTTTCTCCAGAATCGGTTTCTATTATTTCAGAACCTTTAATATCATCTAATGTTTTATCTTGATATTCGTTTAATAACCTTTCTTTTAAATCATGAAAATAGCTATTGGAATTTTCATGAGCTTTAGTTATTGTTTCTTCAGATGGATTTTTTGAAGATAATGATCGTGATAGTATTGATTTTAATAACTCTTCTTTATGTTTTTCGTCATTTTTAGGCATTTTATCTTTCTTCATTCTATTCTTTCGTTAATTTAATTAATTATTTTAATATAATTATATTTAAATTAGTATATATTTACTATGGTTTAATAAACACTGATTTAATAATATTTTACTTTAGTTTATTAGATTAAATATATTTAAACTATATTTAAATTATATTTAAATAGCCATATTTAATTTAAAACTAATTAAAATATAAGTAGGGCTACAACAAGAATTAATTTTTCTTGAATTAAGAGAATATTCTCCATATACATTAAACATATCATTGAGTATATCATTCACAGTATCTATATTTTCAACATCGAATAGTTTAATATTTCCTAAATATGATTTAGTATTAGGTGAATTAATAGCTGTAATATCATTTATTTCATTAGTATAGTCTTTTAATTTATTTTTAATTTCTTCCAATAGCTCTTCTTTTATCATTAATTATTCATCTCGAATTTTTTTATTTATTTCTTTAAGCAATTCAAATGCATCCTCATGATATGGATCTAAACTTAATGATTTTTTAATGTATTTTAAAGCTTCATTATATTCTTTTTGAATATTAAAAATAGCCCCTAAAAGATACCATGCATCAACATAATTTTTATTTTTATTATTATTTTTATTATTGGTATTAGTATTATTTATGATATCGAATAAAATATCTTTAGAATAGCTATAATTTTTTTCTTTAAATAAAGACAATGCTTCATCATATTTACTATTTATATCTTTTCTAAAAGATTTATTATTATTCTTACTATTTTTATTATTATTAATATTATTATTAATATTGTTATTAGTATTTTTATTATTATTATTGTTAGTATTAGTATTATTAGTATTACT
>JAISIQ010000128.1 GCA_031261945.1 Methanobrevibacter sp. | reverse complement strand
ATTAAAACACCTGCTTTTGTAGTAGTTGGAACTTATGGAGAAGTTAAATTTTTATCTCCCTCTCAATTTCATAGTATTGGTGCTCAAGCAATGATTAGTAATGGTTTTCATTTATCTAAAATTTCAAATGAGATTGAAGAGAAAGGAGGATTATCAGAATATTCCAGATATAATTGTCCTACTGTCACTGATAGTGGAGGTTTCCAAGTAATGTCTTTTGGTAGCGGTTTAGGTAAAGTTATTTCAATGAACAAACGAGATATTGCTCGTGAACAATTTAAAACCAAGTATAAAAAACGATTAGTCAAAGTAACTGAAGAAGGAGTATATTTCAAAAAACATGAAGAGGATATTGAAAAACTTATCACTCCAGAATATTCTATGAAATTTCAACATGAAATTGGTGCAGATATCATTATGGCATTTGATGAATTAACTAATATCGGAGATAGTAAAGAATATAACGAAGAAGCACTTAACCGTACCTATCGCTGGGCAATTAGATGTTTAAAAGAACACAAAAGATTAACCAAAGAAAATAGCGATAAACCATACCAAGGACTTTTTGGGGTTCTCCAAGGCGCACATTATCAAGATTTACGAGAAAGAGCTGCTCGTGATTTAGGAACAATGGATTTTGACGGATATGGTTTAGGAGGTGCTTTTGAAAAAGAACAGTTACCAAATATCTTATTTTGGTGTAATAGAATTTTGCCAGAAACAAAACCTCGGCATTTACTTGGCCTTTCTAAACCAGACGATATTTTTGTTGGAGTAGAAAATGGGTGTGATACCTTTGATTGTGTAGCACCCGCTAGGGAAGCAAGACATGGTAAGGTTTATACTCTTGATGGAGATATTAATCTTAGAAATGCAAAATTTGCAAATGATTATAGTCCATTATTTGAAGGTTGTGAATGTCCAACTTGTAAATCTAATTATACGAGAGGAGAAATTCGCAAATTATTAAAAAACGAAAATGCTTTAAAAACAAAAAAACAATTTACTCAAGACAAACAACTTGCAATGGAACTTTTAACCATCCATAACCTCTATTTCATTATAAAACTAACAGAGCAAATTCGCCAATCTATTATTGAAGAAAACTTCTTTAATTTCCGTGACAAATGGTTAAAAAGATATTATAAATAATATATATTTAATTTATAGAAAGATAAAATGAAAAATTACAAAATAGCTATTATAGAAAAATTTAAATACTTAAATAAATATATAATAATAACAGAGTACAGTTAAATCCATATAAGTTACGTTGCCTATTGGTGGCGAACCCATTCAATTGGAAAAGAATTTATATGGTTCTGCTCTTTTTATTTTTATGTTAACAATTTAAATTACTTTAATATTTATAAAAATTGTTTATTTTTATAGTTTAAAAATCTTTGTTTTTAATAATTATATCTAAATATTTTATGGTTTTTATTTAATAAATTAATATATTTTAAATTATTATTTTCAAATTTTTGAAAAATACTCCAAGCTATTAGATCAACGATTTGTATTTGTTTTGAACTTTGTGATGAAATAAAAGAGATCTCTGAATTTCTTTTAAAATCATTTAATTCTTCCAAAATCTTATTTTTAAATTTATTTTTATGTTTTTCAAGAACAAAATTATCCAAGCTCATATTAATAGGATAATTAATATTAATTCTTGAAATTAAATTACAAATAAAATCCATATAGACATAATTTACGTTATCTGAATTTATTTTATTGCTATTAGAAAATACATTTTTATTAATAACCAAAGAATAGCTATTTATATTGAAATTTCTTAAATTAGTCAATAAATATATTTTCATTTTATCAGACAATTTATATGCTTTTAACTCATTAAAGTTCTTTAATTCTTTATTAAACTTTTGTCTTTTCATTTTATTTATTAATTTTTCTAATTTTTTTGAATCTTTTAGAGAATCAACTTCTAAAATAGAAATTACAAAATATTTTGAACCATTAAAACCTAAATCACCACTTTCATCAAGAAACAAATAAGATTTAATAAATATCACCAAATGAATTAATACTATATATTTAAAAGTTATTACATAATAATATTTTGGTTTTTAGTATTAATTTATATCATATAAAAAATATAATAAAATATTATAAGAGTAGAATATTATAAAATTATAAAAAATTATAGAAAGATAAAATGAAAACTTACAAAATAGCTATTATAGGAGGAGGTCCAGCTGGAATAATAGCTGCAATAGCTGCTTCTCAAAATCTAAATAATATTAATAACAACAACCATCATCATCATCATGAAGATATTATCCTAATTGAAAAAAATAATAGCTTAGGAAAGAAACTACTTTTAACAGGAAACGGAAGATGTAATATAGCTAATTCTAAATCTATAAGAGAACAGTTAAATCTCCTCAAACATAAAAACTTTCTAAAACACTCCTTTTACTCATTTTCAAATGAAGATCTAATAGCTATTTTCAAAGATAAAGGACTTGATTTTAAAGAAGAAAAAGATGGCAGATATTTCCCAATTACTGATGATGCTAATTCTATTTTAGCTATTTTAAAAGATTATTTAAATAATTTAAATATAAAAATTCTTTTAGATAGTCCTGTAAAATCAATATCAAAAGAAGGAATAAAAGAAAAAGAAGAAAAAAAAGGAGATAGAGATAAAGAAAAAGAAAAAGAGAAAAATAAAGAAAAAGATTTATTTTTAATTGACACAGATTCGATCTCTCTAAAAGCAGAAAAAGTAATAATAGCTACAGGAGGAAATAGCTATCCTCAAACTGGTTCAACAGGAGATGGTTATGACATAGCTAAGTCCTTTGACCATGAAATAACTCCTATTAAACCAGGACTGATCTCTTTAAGTGTAAAAAATAGCTATTTTAAACATCTCTCAGGAATAAGTTTAGAAAACCTAAACATTTCATTTAAAGAACATTCTATTAAAGGAGATTTATTATTTACCCATTTTGGATTATCTGGACCTGGAATTTTAGATATTAGTAATTTTATTGTTGAATCTGATTATAAATCTGATTATAACTCTAATAATTTATCTGAAAAAATAGTTATTTCCCTAGATTTAATTCCAAATTCAACAAAAGAAGAGTTAAGCAAAAGAATAATAGCTGATTCCCAATCTAATGGAAAAACTATGGTTAAAAATTATTTAAAACATTATTTAAAAAACAGATTTATTGATTATTTTTTAAATATAGCTCAAATTAGTGGAAATAAAACATTAAGCAACCTAAGCAAAAAAGATAGAAATAAAATAATAGCTAAATTAAAGGATTTTCAAGTAGAAATAGCTAACACTGCTCCAAGAGAAACAGCCATGATTACTTGTGGAGGAATCTCAACAAAAAAAATCAATTCCAAAACAATGGAATCAAAATTAATCCAAAATCTCTATTTTGCAGGAGAACTATTAGAACCTTATGGTCCCACAGGAGGATACAATCTCCAAATAGCTTTCTCAACAGGATTTTTAGCTGGAAAATCATCCACAGAATCATTTAATTAAATTGTTAGTTAAATATTTTAAAATCTAATTAAATATTTTAAAATTAAATTAAATTATTTTAATATATTCTTTATTAATATATTCTTTACTTTATATTTTTTATTTTATTTTTATTAAAAATTAAAATTATTTATTAAACTAATATTAAAATTAAAAGTACTATTAGAAATAAAATTATTACTATTTCTATTATTACTATTAACACTATTAATATTATTAATGCTATTAATGCTATTAATAACATTATCTTTATTATTAATAATAATACTATTAGCATTAGTTCTAGTATTACTACTAATAGCAATATTAATTTTATAAATAAAAATAGAAATAAAAATAATAATAGTAATATTATAATGAATAATATAATGAATACGATAAATAGAATAATGATGATGATAATAATAATGATAATAATGATATTAAATAATAAATAAATAATTATTATTCAAAAAGTGATAATATGTTCATGGGAGCATCAACAAAGCAAGGTCATGAAATAGCTACTAAAAGTAGAGAAATAGTACAATCTTTAATCAAAGATAAGGTAAAAAACCTATCATCTCAAGAAAAAGATATTGTTGAACGAATTGTGCATTCAACAGCAGATCCAGAATATGCTGATTTAATAGCTATTAGTTCAAATTTCATAAAAGCCATTTTAAAATCATTAAAAGCAAAAGAAGATATACTTACTGATATTAATATGGTAAAATCAGGAATAACTCAATATGATGGAAACGTAGAATGTTTTATAAAAAATAAAGAAACAATAGCTATTACAAAAGAAGCGACAAAAGCAACAACAACAAAAGAAAAAGAAAAAAAGATAACTAGAGCCGCAGCAGCAATTCAATATGCAGCAGATAATGATTTTGAAGGAATAATAGCTATTGGAAATGCACCAACAGCCCTTTATAAAGCTATTGAATTAAAGGAAAAAGGAGAACTAAATGTAAAAGCTATTGTAGGCGTTCCTGTTGGTTTTGTTGGAGCTGCAAATTCAAAAGAAGCTCTTCAAAAAACAGATATCCCTAACATAATTACAAAAGGACCAAAAGGCGGAACTCCAGTAGCCGTAGCTATTGTTAATTCCTTAATTCAAACTATAAATAATAAAGATTAACTAACTAAGATAATAATAAAGATATTAAGTGAAATAAACATATTAAATGATAGATTAAGTGATATATTAAGTGATAATATGAATTCTAAAGAATTATTTGAAGAATCTAAAAAATATTTACCTGGAGGAGTTGATTCTCCTGTTCGTGCATTTAAACCTAATCCTTTTTTTGTAGAAAAAGCTAAAGGATCAAAAATATGGGATGTTGATGGAAATCAATATATTGATCATTGTTTAGCTTATGGTCCTATTATTTTAGGACATAGTGATCCAAAAGTAATAGAAGCTGTTTATAAACAAATCCAAAATGGATCAAGCTATGGGGCTCCGACAGAAAATGAAATAGCTCTTGCAAAAGAAATCATAAATCGCGTTCCTTGTGCAGAAATGGTAAGATTTGTTAATTCGGGAACAGAAGCTACTATGAGTGCAATAAGATTAGCAAGAGGATATACAAAAAAAGATAAAATAATAAAATTCGAAGGTAGCTATCACGGAGCTCATGATTATGTTTTAGTGAAATCTGGTTCAGGAGCAGCTACACTTCCAGATTCTCTTGGAATTCCAAAAGACACTACTAAAAACACACTTTCAATTCCTTTTAATGATGAAACAGCTCTTAAAAATCTAATAGCTGAAGAAAAAGATGAAATAGCTGCAATAATTATAGAACCCATTATGGGAAATATTGGTTGTGTTGAACCAAAAGAAGGATTTTTACAATTATTAAGAGAAATCACCACAGAAAACAATATAATATTGATTTTTGATGAAGTTATAACTGGTTTCAGAGCTTCCTATGGTGGTGCTCAAAGTTATTATGACATAATTCCAGATCTTGTTACAATGGGCAAAATCATTGGAGGAGGTTATCCTATGGGAGCTTTTGCAGGAAAAAAAGAAATAATGGAAATGATAGCTCCTTCTGGAGAAGTTTATCAAGCTGGAACATTTAATGGAAATCCTGTATCTGTAACTGCAGGAATTACAACTTTAAATCAACTAGATAATCAATTTTACAAAGATCTTAATAAAAAAGGAGATTATTTACGAAATTCAATATCTGAAATTATTGAAAAACTTCAATTAAATATTCAGCCAGTTGGTCTTGCATCAATGTTTCAAATCTATTTCAATAAAGAAGAAGTCTTAAATTATGAAATAGCTAAAAAATCAGATACTGATCGATTTTTAACTTATTTCAAAGAATTAATGAGAAATGGAGTCTTTATTCCCCCAAGTCAATTTGAATGTAATTTTATATCAAATGCTCACACATATGAAGATTTAGATAAAGTAGCTATAGCTATTGAATCTTCATTAAAAATAGCTTGGAATAAATAAAAAAAGGAGAATTATAATAAAATATTAAAAGAAATTAATTAATTTAGCTATTATAAGAGCAATTATAATAAAAACAATTCCTAAAATAGCCATTTTATAATCTGAGAGATTTCTTTTTGGTTTTGACATATCCTCACCTACTATTAACTTTTAATATTAAATTAAATAATATTATTTTCTATATTCATGTTTAAAATCAGAATCATATAATTTTGAAGCTTTAAAGTCACCAGGTTCTAAAATATCTCCTACTACAATCATAGCTGTCTTTGTTATATTTGCATCTTTGACTTTTTTAGCTATATTATTTAAATTTCCTCTTATAATCTCTTGATCATCCCAAGAAGCTTTTTTTACAATAGCTATTGGAGTATTTTCACTATATCCTTCTTTTAATTCTTCTACGACTTTTTCTATCATTCCAACTCCAAGAAAAATACACATAGTCCCCTGATGTTTTGAAAGACTAGCTAAACTTTCTTTTTCAGGTTTTGGTGTTCTACCTTCGGGTCTTGTGATTATTACAGTTTGTGAAATTTCTGGAAGTGTAAGTTCTACTTCAAGAGCTGCAGCTGTTGCAAATACAGAGCTAACACCCGGAATAATTTTATATTCTATATTTCTTTTCTTTAATTCTCTTATTTGCTCACCAATAGCCCCATAAATTGAGGGATCTCCAGTATGAACCCTAGCTATTACTTTATCATCAGCTATTCCTTCTTCAATAATGCCTATTATTTCATTTAAATCTAAGGATGCACTATTATAAACTTTTGCATCTTTTTTTCTATCTTTTAAGACTTCTTTATTTACAAGAGAGCCCGCATAAATGATAATATCTGCATTTTTAATTGATTTATATGCAGCTATTGTTAATAATTCAGGATCTCCTGGACCTGCACCAATGAAAATAACCTTACCTTCCATTATATCACCATTCATTCATCAACTTTTTTTATTGGAATTTTTTCTTCATAAACTTCAATAGCACCATACGGACATTCTTTAATACAAATTTCACATACTCCACAAGAAGCAGGATCAATTTGTGCTTTTCCATGTTCAGCTAAATAAATTGTATTATCTCCAGTTAAAACATTAGGACAAGATTTTAAACAGATATTTTCACATTCTTCTAATCCTTCACAGACTTCTTCATCAACAAGAGCTGATTTACAAGTGAATCCAAGAGCTCTTTTAATAGCTTCTTTTGTTTTATAGCTTGCTAAATGAAGAACAGTGTCTCCAGTAATGTTATCAGTTGCCATTGACGCCAAACAAGGAAAATTATGAAGTTTATTATTTGCTTCAAATTCAGCATCTTTTGTTTGCACACCAATTAGGTTTTCAGCTATAAACCAAGTTGAACCACA
>JAISIQ010000057.1 GCA_031261945.1 Methanobrevibacter sp. | reverse complement strand
AAGCTCCTTTATTTTGATATCTATATTGAAGATTACATGTTAAAAATGAAAGTAGATCTCCAGTTAGACTATATTCTGGAATTATATATGATTTTGACCTTGAGGATAATTTCATTATACTACCTTAAATAGTGAAATTGAATATATATTTTAATTATATATTTTAATTATTTTTAATTATTATTAATCTTATTATTATTTTTAATATTATTAAAATATAGTATAAATAAAGTATTATAAGTAATTTAAAATCATAATATATTTTACTTAATTGATTTTCGAGGAATATATAAATAAATAATTAAATTAAATGTATTTCATCAAACCCTACAAATATTTCATCTCTTCTCCATCCTAAGGCAACATTTGGAATTTTTTTATGTTTTTCATCTACCATATATCCATCAATCGCTGAATTAAGCCCAACTAGTAATAAAACATCTTGAGCTCTTGAAAATGCAACGAAATATAATCTAGTTAAATCATCGAAAGCCCTATCTTTTGCTTCTCTGTTACCAACCCCTATAGGACTATGAGGTCTAATTTTATTTTCTAAATTTGCAGATTTCCCTCCTTCTTTAGGAAATCTTAAAAAAGAAGTTTTAACTCTATTTTTCTTAAACCTTGAACCCACATCAACAATAACAAGGGGAAACTCTAATCCTTTTGATTGATGAATGGACATGATATTAATTCTATTATTAGGTAAAGTATCTAGAAGATTTTCATCAATAGATACTCCTCCAGTAGCTATAGGGATAAAAATATTCCAAATAGCTTCTTTAACAGAATCTTTTTCTTTTATATGTTTATCATCAAAATAAATTTGACTTTCATATGTATTGAAAAAACCGGTTTGAGTTATAGTTTGAGTTATAGCTTCTAAATATACAATTCCTTCAATATCATTTTGTAAATCATTAATCCAAGTTATTAATTTATATGATAGTTCAATTAAACTTGCACTTTCTGGCCATATATTATGGTCATGACCTAAAGGTATTCTTGCTTTCCAGTGGTCTACAAAAGTTTTTAAATCAACAGGATCGTGAGGTTCAGGAAAAGTATTAATAAACTCATTAGCTATTCTTCTCCACTTATTCATATTTCTTTCAGCTAATTTTGGAATTTTTTTAATTGATTTTTGAAATTTAGATTCTGGATCAATACATTCAAGAATAAGACCACAAAAAATAGCTACTGAATCTAATGTTTGGAGATCTTGTCCTCGAGGATTAAATATATCAATTGGTTTTTTGAAATTAGATAAATTTTTTCTAAGGTAGTGAGGAAATAAATGATTACCATATGATAATTCTTTTGGAGAATATGTTAAAATAGCTATATCTGATGGAGATCCATTATTAGGATCTAATTTTAATATTATTTCTTTATTTTTTCTTAATTTTCGTTTTATATGATTATATTGCAATGAATTTTCATTATTAATAACATTATTTTTTAGATTAAAAGTCGATGCATTAGAATTTGGTCTTAAAATTTTTTTTATTTTCTTTTTAACTTCTTTTCCTTCAACTAAATCTTTTATTAAAATAGAAAGATCTTTAGCTAAAATCTCTTGATTTTGTCTAAACATGCCTAAAACAGGAATATCCTCTAAATTTCCAGTACTTAATTCTTCTTTTGAATATTTTGAAAATTCTATTTTTGGTTTTTCTTTAACTCTAGCATTTTGATATTCATTATCTAACTCAACAAAATGATTACAGAGATTAACAATATGTTCTGATGAACGATAATTTGTTGAAAGATTAATTTCACAAACATCAACTTCTAACTCTTTTTTAGCTCTTTTTATGAAATTTGTAAATAAGTCAACTGTAGCTCCTCTAAATCTATAAAGTGATTGATCGTCATCACCAACTACGGTAATATTGCCTCCATTCTTAATTGCAGATTTAGCTATAGTAAAATAAATTTTTTCTTGTAAAAGATTTGTATCTTGATATTCATCAATCAATACTATTTTAATTTCATCTAAAAAAATATCTAATTTTCCAGATTCTAATCTTTTTAAAAATCTAGTTTCTAGCATTGTAAAATCAATAATATTATTTTTATCCAGTGCTTTTTTATAATCTTCAATTGAATTTAAAGCTTCTTTAGCACCAAGTGATTTATCATTATCTATTATTTTTTTCATATCTACTTGATCATAGTATAATCGGTTTTTAATATCTAATAATAAATTACTCATCTTTGAAGGATTTTTAACTTTTTCAACACCAGTTATACTACCTAAATATTCCTGTAAATCTTTATTTAAATACCTTTCTTTATTAAATAAACCTTCACTAATCATAGTCGAATTAGCAACAAAATCTTCAATAACTACGGGTAAATTTGTTCCAGGATCCCTATGAATCCTAAGTATTTCTTCAGCAATACTATCAATTGTTCCTGTAATAATTTGATTAAAATCAATTTTATGAATATTTTTTCTTGTTCTTTCATCAGAAATTGTTTTAAGAAGATATTTTTTAATCGCATCTCCCCAACTTAAAATACGAGAATGTAGTTCATTAGCTGCTTTTCTAGTAAATGTTGTTGCTAAAATCTCATTAGGTTTAATATCATCTACAAATACAAACTTCAATATTTTCAAAACCATAACAGTTGTTTTTCCAGAACCTGGACCTGCAACAATAAATAAAGATTCTTCTTTATTTGCAGAAATAGCTTTATTTTGGTCTTTATTTGAAGATATATCTCTTTTTAATTCATTAACTACAACATCTTTAAATTTAGAATAGCTAATCATTTTATCTTTTTTAATTTAAATTTTTAATATTTTTTCAAAACTTTTTAAAAAATTATTGTATATATTTATGAAACCATCAAATTTATCATTTTTATATTCTAATTTTATTGAATCATCATAAATAGGATCTTCAATAGATTTACTAGAGTCATACCATTTTTTTGCAGCTATTGAATCAAATTCACTACATTCTTTTGCTTCTGGTAAAACATTACTATTTAAATTCCCTATAAATAAACTTGTGTAATTATTATTAGTATAAAATTCCATATCATTATAACTTTTAGATATATTAAAAGATCCCTCAGAATTTATTAAATTATTATTTGCTTCTTTAAATGAAATTGATTGGGAACCTCCATTATATAATTCTTGCCCTAATAAACCTGCGAAATTATTGCCATAAGCTTGATAATATCCCGAAGAATAAACATTTGCACCAGCATTAACAAAAGGAATATTAAATTTATAAATTGTTTCATCAGGATTTGATACAAAACTATCTTCTACCCACCCAGTTGCAAAACAAGTGTGAATGAAGAATACAGATGCTCCTTTTTTTATAGGAGGTATAAAATCTCCATTATATTCAAATCCAAAGAAATTTAATCCTTCAGATAAAAAATCTCGAGCAGTCCATATATTTTTGTTATCTGATGTTGGAATTGCATAAGGTGCCTTGGATATTCCTCCATCTTTATCATAATAGTCTAAATCACTACCATGGCCAATATATATTATTGCATCAGCACCATACATTCCTTTAATAATACTTTCAGAAGTAGCATTATTTCCTACTAATAATACAACAGGATAATTATCAGCAATTAGTTTATTATAAATACTAATAGCTTCATTTCGTTCATTAGGAAGATCATTTGTGGAATCTGCAACAAGAAGAATATGTGCTTCACTATGAGATAAACTAAATGAAATTATAAATAAAATAATGAAAACAAAGAAAAATTTGATAGGATTTATAGATTTTATATTATTAGTTATATTATTTATATTATTATTACTATCTCTCGTATCATTAATATCATTACTATTGTTAGTATTATTGCTATTATTATTACTATTATTAATAGTATTATTACTAATTTTATTATTAGTAGTGTTATTATTAGTATTACTAATGTTATCATTTTTATTTTTATTTCTGTTATTAATATAATTATTACTATAAGTTATAGAAGGAGTTATATAAATTTTTGATCTTATTATTTTATTTTCTTTAAATATTTTCTTCATAATGCTTTGTTTATTAATCAAATTATTTTTAAAAGACATTTGAATCACTTTCATGTTTATTTTTCCATTTTTTTATCTAATGTGCTTAAGACCAAAGATTATTAAATATTCAAAAATATTTTATTAGTATTAGATTATTAGTATTATTCTTAATGATTATTTTGATAATTAGTAACAATTATAAATTATAATTAATTATACTTTTAATTATGCTTTTAAATATAAGTAATATTATTCACAATTATTATTAATATAATAATACATAATAATTTTATTAATATTAATATTAATATTAATTATGTATTGTTAATTAATATGCTAATTAAAGTTATTTATATTAGTTTATATTAGTTTATATTATTGGTTTTTGATTTGTTTTAATAATTTTATAGCTACTTAGCCCCAGACTTAATTCATTAGACATAATAGAAATATATATTTATAATAGAATATTAATAATATCAAAGAGCAATTGAAAATAAATAAAATTTAAAAATTATAAAAAAATTATAAAAAATTATAATTAATTAATATAATTTAGTTATAATTTATTACATATTTTTTTAAATAAATTAAAATCATGTTAATAAAAATTAATTAATAAATTAAGCAATAAATTAAGTAATAAATTTATTAATAAAATTAATTAATAATTTACTATTAATATTTAAAAAAACAGTCAAATCAATTTAAGTTCTATTTGATAATA
This sequence comes from Methanobrevibacter sp., assembly GCA_031261945.1. GTDB lineage: Archaea > Methanobacteriota > Methanobacteria > Methanobacteriales > Methanobacteriaceae > Methanobaculum. The sequence continues at coordinate 2,619 of JAISIQ010000057.1, read as the reverse complement.
TGGATAAATTAGCTATTGATAAATTTAAAAATGATATTCGTTTTCGGCATAAAATAGCTCATATTGAGACTATTGAGGGCAAAGAAGCGAATTATAAGAAAATTGAAAATATTGATGAAAAAATAGCTAAATATCTTGAAAAAAAGGAAATTAGATTATATGGTCATCAAGCAGAAGCTTATGAACATATTAAAAATGGAGATAATGTAATAATTACTACTCCTACAGCTTCTGGAAAAACATTAGCATTTAATCTTCCAATAGTAGGCTCATTGTCTAATTCTGCTGAATCTACTGCATTATATATTTATCCTGCAAAAGCTTTATCTTATGATCAACTTAAAGTTTTAAAAGATCTTGAAAATGATTTAGATATTGAATTACGCCCTGCTACTTATGATGGAGACACTGAAAAAAATAAACGATATAAAATTCGTCAAAATTCAAGAGCTATTCTAACTAATCCTTATCAATTGCATCATATTCTCTCTTGGCATCATCAATGGAAGAAATTTTATACTAATTTAAAATATATAATTATTGATGAAGCTCATTATTACAAGGGAATATTTGGTACGAATGTTGCATATTTGATACGTAGGCTTAAAAGAATAGCTAATTTCTATGGTTCAAATCCGCAATTCATTCTTTCATCTGCAACATTAGCTAATCCTAAAGAATTAGCTACTAAATTAACTGGTGAAGATTTTTATTTAATTGATAAAGATGATTCTCCAAGTGGAGAAAAAGATTTCATTTTTTATAATCCTTTTTATCAAAATAAGAATAAAAATAATAACAACAATAAGAATAATAATAAAAAAAATAAAAAAAGTAATAAAAATACTAATAATAAAAACAATAATCAATCAATTGAAGATAGAATAGCTATTATAAATAGCTCTGATCAGGGGGTTAAAATTGATGATGGATTATCTATTCATCAAGAAACAGAAAACATATTTTTATATCTACTTCTAAAAGATATTCAAACGCTGTGTTTTACGGTTTCACGAAAAATAGCTGAATTAATAGCTATGTGGGCAAAAAAAGATATAGTAAATATAAAAAGACGTCTGGAAGATAGTATTACTGCTTATAGGGCAGGTTATTTAGCATCAGAAAGAAGAGAAATTGAAGAAGGACTTAAATCTCGGAAGTATTTAGGTGTAACATGTACAAATGCACTTGAACTTGGAATAAACATTGGTTCTCTTGAAGCTGTGATTATTTCTGGTTATCCTGGGACCATGATTTCAACATGGCAACAAGCAGGAAGAGCAGGAAGAGAAAATCAAAAATCTCTTGTTGTTTTACTTGCATTTGAAAATCAACTTGATCAATATTTTATGCATAATCCTGAATTTTTCTTTGATAAACCACATGAAAATGCAATAATTGATTTAAATAATAAAATAATAGCTAATTCTCATCTTATTTGTGCCGCAAATGAACTTCCAATTACAAAAGAAGAGTCAAGTACTATTTTTGATCTTCAAAAAAGCAATACAAAAAATATTGCAAAAAATAATACAAAAAATAATACAAAAAGCAATACAAAAAGCAATGATAATAGGAATATAAATGAAAGTATGAATGGAAATATGAATGGAAATAGCTATTTTAATGTAAATAGCTATTTTGAAAAATCTTTAGAAAATCTTGTTAAAGAAGAAGAATTAGTAATAAATAATCGAGGACAATATATTTATCCTTATGATGATCAACCTTCATTTAATCATTCTCTTGATCAATTATCTACTGATGTTTTTAAAGTTATGAATAATAATCAACTTCTTGAAATAATGGAACGTTCTCAAGTTTATAGGGAAGCTCATGAAGGAGCAGTTTTAATTAACAAAGGTGAAACATACATTGTAGATAGTGTTAATTTAAAAAATAAATTTGTTAATGTTTCTAAAAGAGCTACTGAATATCACACTCTTGTTTTAAAAGAAGTTGAAATTAATATTCTTAAAAAAATCAAAAGAAAGAAGCTTGGAAATAAAAAGATTAGAAATGAAAAAATTAGTAATAGAGAGATTAAAAATGGAAAAAATGGAAATGATGGAACTAATGAATTTATTGTAAACTTTGGTGAACTTGAAGTATCAGAAGATTTTTATAAATACAAAAAAATGCACTTTTCAAAAACTATTGGAAGCTATTTTTTAGATCTTCCTCCATTAAAATTTAAAACAAAAGGTTTATGGTTTACAATTCCAAAAGAAATTAAAGAAAAACTTGAAAAAGAATATGAAGAAGATGATGTTTTCGCAGGAGGACTTCATGGAGTTGAACATGCATTGATTGGACTTTTTCCATTACACGTAATGTGTGATAGGTTTGATATTGGAGGAATGTCTACTAATTATCATGAAGATACTCAGGAAGCGACTATTTTTATTTATGATGCCTATGAAGGAGGAATAGGAATCAATGAAAAAGCTATTGATGTATTTAGTGAACTTGTTAATTCAACAAAAGATTTAATTGATAATTGTCAGTGTATTGATGGATGTCCTGCTTGTATTTACTCTCCAAAATGTGGAAATGAAAATAAACCTCTCCATAAAAATGCAACAAGTTTTATATTGGATTATATTAAATCAAAAATCA
>JAISIQ010000035.1 GCA_031261945.1 Methanobrevibacter sp. | reverse complement strand
TATTAATAGGAATAATAGCTATTTCAACATCAACAATTTTATTTTTAGCAGAAGATGAAACAGAAGGAGGAATTCCTGGAGTAGATATGGCAGGAATTTGGACTTTAGGAGGAGGATTTGAATGGATTTATCCAGGAAGTTCGTTTAGTCCAGAAGGTCATACATTACACAACATATATATGGAAGACGGAGATCCTTATCAATATGCAAAAGGTATAATCCAATATACCTACAACAAAACACCTAATATATGTGTTGTGATAAATAATGATGCTGCTGAGAAAATATTTGGTGATGATATTGTTGGAAATATTCGTGAAAAAGATTGGGGAGAAGGAAACCCAAGAGGAGTAGCTATTGAACAATCAACAAACCAATTTAATGTTTTCGGAGCTATTGAAAGTCTTTTTATGGGAAATATTAAAATAATGATAATTTAAGATAATTAATACCTTCTAAATCAATTATTTTAATATTATTTTAATATTATTTCAATAATTAATATTTTTTTTATAAAATTAAAATTAGTAATAACAATAGCTATTATGGATAATAATACAAATAATACTAATAATACATAATAATTACTAATAGTATTGATAGTATTAATAATTATACTAATATTAACACTAAAAATAAAAATAATAGGAATAATAAATGGAGATAAGAATGATAAAGATTCAAGTTCTAAGGTTTGATAATAATAAAAATACAGAACCTTATTTTGAAGAATATGAAATTGAAGCATCTGATAAAATGAAAGTGTTAGATGCGTTAATAGCTATTAATGAAAAATATAATACAAATTTAAGTTTTAGAAGTTCATGTAGAGCAGGACAATGTGGATCATGTGCATTAAAGCTTAATGGAAAAGTTGTATTAGCATGTAAAGCAGAAATAGAAGAAAAAGCTATTATAGAACCATTAGATTTTCCAATTATAAAAGATTTAATTGTAGATAAATCAGAAATAGAAGAAAAAGTAAAATTAATGAAATTATATCTACAAAAAGAAGAAAAAGAAAAAGAAACAGAAACTAGCACTAATTACGACAATAATATTGGAATTAAAGGATGTGGATGTCCTTCTATTATAGAAAATGAAGAATGTGTTAATACAAAAAAAGTTAGAAGTTGTATTGAATGTTATTCCTGTTTAGCTATTTGTCCAGCTATGATGGTTACTGATGAGTTTGCTGGGCCTTATTTTATGAGATATTTATCTAAATTTGATTTTGATCCACGAGATACAGGAGATAGAACTGAAGAAAGTATTGAAAACGGACTTTATTCCTGTACAAGTTGTGGGAAATGTGGAGAAGTCTGTCCAAAAGAGATAAATAGCTTTGGAGACGCAATTGAAAAATTAAGAGCCTTAGCCTATAATAAGGACTTAGGACCATTACAACCCCATATTGAGCTAAAAGAAAAAATAGAACAAACTGGAAGATCTATTGATTCATCTGAAGAAAGTTTTATATCAGTTATTAATAAAGATAAGGATAAAAATAAAAATAAAGAAGAAGAAAAAGATAAAGATAAGTATAAAGATAAAGAATCAAACAAAAATGAAAAAATAGCTATTTTTACTGGATGTATGATGGATTACAAACTTCAAGATGTTGGTTTTGCTCTTGTTGATGTTTTAAAAGAAAATGGCTTTGATGTAGAAGTTCCTGAAGGCCAAGTATGTTGTGGTTCACCATTACTTAGAACTGGACAAACTGACATAGTTCCAGAACTTGTTGAAAAAAATAAAGAAATTTTTTCAAAATATGATAAAATAATAACTTTATGTGCTGGTTGTGGGGCAACACTGAAGAAAGATTATCCAAAATATGATGTTAATTTAAATGTAATGGATATAAGTGAAGTTTTAGCACAAGATCTAAAAACAGACCCAATGAAACCACTTAATTTAAAAGTAACTTATCATGACCCATGTCACTTAATTAGAGGGCAAGGAATAAGTAAAGAACCTCGAGAAATATTAAATAAAATCAAAGGCGTGGAATTTATTGAAATGGAAAAACCAGACCAGTGTTGTGGAGCAGGTGGAGGAATTAGATCTGGAAAACCAGAAATAGCTTTTGCATTAGGAAAGAAAAAAGCAGAAATGGTAGAAAAATTAGATGTTGATGCAGTTATTAGCATTTGTCCATTTTGTCAATATAATATCCAAGATTCATTAGATCAAGAAGGTTTAAATAATATAAAAGTTATGAATATTCTTGAACTTCTAAAATTAAGTTATGATTTATAATAAAATTAATTTTTAATAAACAAAATAGTTAATAGCTAAGTTTATGGGGGATTTTAATTAGGAGATATAGCTTCAGAAGAAATAATTGTTACAGAAGAAGATTCTTTATTAAAAAAAGAAGAAGCTGAAAAAATAAAAGAAAAAGAAAAAAGTGATAGCAAAGCTACTTCTAAAGGATCAAAATCTTCCAAAAAAAAGAAGATAGTTACAACAGAAGGATTAGGTTTTTCTAAAGAAAATGATAAATTAAAAAAAAATATATTTGTTATTTTTGTAGAATGTGAAACACCTGGAAATGTAGGTTTTTTAGCAAGAACTATGGGTAATTTTGGATTAAAAAACTTAGTTTTAATAAATCCTTGTAAATTAGAAAAAGAAGCTTATTACCAAGCAATGCATAGTAAAAATATTGTTGAAAACGCAGCTATTTACCCTACATTAGATGATTTCTTTAAAAAAGAAAGAATCGATTTTATAATTGGTTCTACTGGTACGCCTGGAGGTAGCTATAACTTATCAAGAATTCCTATAAAACCAGAAGAATTAGGAACATCAATTAATTTCAACAATAAAATAGCTATTTTATTTGGAAGAGAAGGTAATGGACTTTATAATGAAGAAATAGAATTATGCGATATGATTGTTAGTATTCCTACTGATCCTAGCTATCCAATAATGAATATTTCCCATGCAGCAGCTATTATTTTTTATGAAATATTCAAAAACAGGAATGAATTTCCAGTTGAAGGATTAGAAGAAGCTACAGCTATTGAAAAAGAATATTTGCTTAGTGACATGGCAACTATTATTTCAAAATTAGCTCTTCCACCACACAAGGAAAAAACTGGTTTGAAATCTTTTAAAAATATTATAAATCGTGCTTTTATTACAGGTAGAGAAGCTCACACTTTAAAAGGAATTTTAAGAAGAATAAAAGAAAAATTATATTAATTTATCTTAATTATATTATTTTAATTATATTTATTAATAATAAAATAATAAATAAAATATAGAAAAGATAATATTAGAGAATAATATATAGAAAATAATAATTACTAATTTTGATTACTAATTTTGGAGATTAATAAATGGCCATTCTAAGTGATAAAGACATAAAAAAATATTTACAAGAGAAAAAAATTGTTATTGATCCTTTAGAAGATTTTGAAAAACAAATACAACCTTCCTCAGTAGATTTAAGAATCGGTAGTGAATTTAAAGGTTTTAAAATTATAAGAAAACCTTGTATTGATCCAAGAGATAAATCAGATATTGCATCTTATATGGAATCAATGTTTATTGAAGATAACGAAGCTTTTATTATCCACCCTAATGAATTTGCATTAGCTACTACTTATGAAACTGTTAAGATACCTGATAATATAGTAGCTAGAGTAGAAGGTCGTTCTTCAATGGGAAGACTTGGAATAACCATGCATGTTACTGCAGGATACATAGACCCTGGTTTTGAGGGAAAAATTACTTTAGAAATATCCAATATCGGAAAAATGCCAGTAGCATTATATCCTGGTCAGAGAGTTTGTCAAATCGTTTTTGAAACCATGACTTCTCCTTCAGAAAAACCCTATGGGCATCCTGAAAGAGATAGTAAATATATGGGACAAAAAAGACCTGAAAGTAGCCGTATAAAATTAGATTATGAGCTTAGAAAAGAGAAATAAGTATTTAACATAGAACATAGCTATTTTTTATTTTCCTCACATTAATATTTACCGGAGTAATTAAATGAACCATGAAAAAATGATAAATATCAGTACCAAAAGAGGTTTTTTATGGCCTTCTTTTGAAATATATTCCGGAGTTTCTGGATTTACTGACTATGGACCTCTTGGAGCTATTTTAAAAAATAACATCATGCAAGTATGGAGAAAGCAATATATAGCTGGCGAAGGATTCTTTGAAATAGAAAGTCCAACTGTTACTCCTGAAGAAGTTTTAAAGGCTTCTGGACATGTTGATAATTTTACTGATCCTATGACTCAATGTGCTGGATGTGGAGATGTTTATAGAGCCGACCATATTATTGAAGAAGCTATTGGAAAAGATGTTGAAAGTTTAACAAATGAAGAGCTTGATGAAATAGTTAAAAAACAAAAAATCACATGCCCTAATTGTGGAGATAAATTAAGTCAAATTTGGAACTATAACCTAATGTTTAAAACACTCATTGGTGCAAAAGGAGATAAAACCGGATATATGCGTCCTGAAACAGCGCAAGGAATATTTATAATGTTTAAACGCCTATCTCGCTTTTTCAAAAATAAGTTACCTTTTGGAGCTGTTCAACTTGGAAAAGCATATCGTAATGAAATTTCACCAAGGCAAGGAGTAATAAGACTTAGGGAATTTACACAAGCAGAAGCAGAAATATTTGTTGATCCAAGGGATAAAACTCATCCAAATTTTTCAAAAATAGCTAAGGAAGAATTGACTTTAAATTCGGCAGATACACAAATAAAAGAAGAAGATCCTTTAAAAATAACTGCACAAGAAGCATTAGATAAAGGAATTGTGGCTAATGAAATACTAATATATCAAATTTATTTAGCTAAAAAATTTTTAAAAGAATTAGGAATTCCTGATGAAGTTTTAAGATTTAGACAACATTTGCCTAATGAAATGGCTCATTATGCTATTGATTGTTGGGATGTTGAAGTTAAAACTGATAGATATGGATGGGTAGAGATTATTGGAATAGCTGATAGAGGAGATTATGATCTTTTAGCTCATTCTAAACATAGTAATGAAGATTTAAATATTTTTATTCAATATGATGAACCTAAAAACATTGAAAAAACTATAATAAAGATAAATATGGGAAAATTTGGACCTTCCTTTAAAGGAGATGCTCCAAAAGTTAAAAATTTCTTAGAAAACATTGATGAAAAAGAAATAATAGCTATTAAAGAGGAATTTGATAAAGATAATAGCTATTTTGCTGAAATTGATTCTGAAACTTTTGAAATCACCTCAGAACATGTTGATTTTGAGAAAATTGAAGAAGAAGTCAAAGGAGAAAAGATAGTTCCTCATGTTATCGAACCTTCATTTGGTATTGATAGGATACTTTATTCTGTACTTCTACATTCGTTTCATACAGCAATTAATGAAAAAGACAAAGATTATTTCAAATTAAGTAACTCAATAGCTCCACTACAAATTGCTGTATTTCCACTACTAAATAAGAAAGAATTAACTGAAATAGCTATTGACATCACTCAAGAATTACGTCAAAAAGGATTTATGGTTGATTATGACACTTCTGGAACTATTGGTAGAAGATATGCTAGATCTGATGAAATAGGAATCCCAATAGCTATTACCATAGATTATGATACTCTTGAAGATAATTCTATAACAATAAGAGATAGAGATACAGAAGAACAAACAAGAGTCAAAATAAATGAATTAAATAATGAAATAACTTCATTATTTAGTTAAATTTTAGTTAAATTATTAATCAATTTAATAAAAACTAAAAAATAGGAAATTTAACTGAAATATTCTTCAATATCAATTAATTTTCCTTTCTCTTTATAATAATCGAATAGCTCGATTCCCCAAAGTAACCCTTCAGCTGAATTATCCATAATACTAACAGAATCATCATAATATCCATCTTTAAAAAACAAATTAAAAGATAAAAAATTATCACAAACTGTCAAAAATAGTTTTACTTCTTCAGATAATTCCCATATCCGAATATTTTTAGTTTTATTAATTTTCAATAAATATTCATCATAATTATTATTTTTTATCGATTTTAAAACAGTTTTAGTAGCTATTAAATTCAATGTTGTATCTTC
>JAISIQ010000013.1 GCA_031261945.1 Methanobrevibacter sp. | reverse complement strand
GTTTAGAGTTGCATTATACATTAATAAAAATTTAAATATATATAACAATTGTTATTTTATAATTAACTTATCTTAAATGAGGTTGAAAATTTGAAAAAAATAAAAGAAATAGCTATATATGGAAAAGGAGGAATAGGAAAGTCCACTACTACATCTAACATTAGTGCAGCATTATCTTACGAGGGATATAATGTAATGCAGATTGGATGTGACCCTAAAAGTGATTCTACACATACACTTACAGGAGGAAAATCTATACCAACGATACTTGAATCACTTCGAAAAGGAAGAGGTGCTGTTAAAGTAGAAGATGTGATATTTGAAGGTTTTAATGGAATTCATTGTATTGAAGCTGGAGGTCCTGAACCTGGAGTAGGATGTGCTGGAAGAGGTATAATTACTGCAGTTGAGTTCTTAAAACAAGAGAGTGTTTTTGAAGAGTATGCTCCAGATATTGTCTTATATGATGTTCTTGGGGATGTTGTATGTGGTGGATTTGCTATGCCTATAAGGGAAGGGGTGGCAGATCAAGTTTATACGGTATCATCTGCAGATTTTATGGCTATTTATGCAGCTAATAATCTATTTAAGGGCATTAAAAAATATTCAGCTGGGGGTGGAGCTTTATTTAGTGGGGTTATCGCAAATTCTATAACATTTTCGGCTCAAAAAGATATTTTGAATGATTTCGTAAAACAGACTGAAAGTACAATTGCTGGTTTTGTTCCAAGATCTTTAGCTGTTACCCAAGCAGAATTGGCTGGTAAAACTACAATTGAAGCAGACCCTGATAGTGAACAAGCAAATGTCTATAAAAAACTAGCTAAAGATATTTATAAAAATAAAGTTGAGTATGTACCCGCACCATTAGAAAGCGATCCATTAAAAGAATGGGCTGATACTTGGTCTGATAAGCTAATCGAACTTAAAAAACAACAAGAAGGAGAATTTGTAATTTAATTAATGTATTTTAATTTATGTATTTAATAAATTAATCGATGTATTATAATTATTATTATAATTATTAAATTTAGTATCAAATTTAATTAAAGCAATTTTGGGGTGATAAAAATGCCAAAAAATGAAAAAGATTCTGAAGATTATATTGTTGAATTAGATAAAAACACTTGCCCTACACGTGAACAACGTGCCAATGGAACCAATGTGTATTTTGGAAAAGCAAGCGAACTTCTTAAGGATGCAAAGAAAGGAAATTTAAAATGTACTGAAAGAGGGTTTCAACAATCAGGAGGATGTATTTTAAATTTTTACCTTTCGGTAAGAGTTTCAACAATAAGAGATGCAGCAATAATATTTAATGGTCCTGTTGGTTGTTCTCATGCAGCATTAAGTTATAAAGAATTATATGGAGCAATTCCAGAGGCCTTAGGAAAACCAACTAATTATAATGTAAATTGGCTTACAACTAATCTTGGTGAAGATGATGTTGTTTTTGGAGCTAAAGAAAAATTAATTGAAGCAATTAAAGAAGCAGAAGAAAGATATGAACCAAAAGCTATTTTTATATTAACAACATGTGTTACAGGAATCATTGGTGAAGATATTGAAGCAGCTGTAAATGAGATACAGCCTGAAATCAATGCATCAATTGTTCCAATTCACTGTGAAGGTGTAAGATCTAAAATCATGCAAACTGGATATGATGCATTTTGGCATGGAGTATTAAAATATCTAGTTAAAAAACCTAAAAAGAAACAAAAAGATTTAATTAATATAGCTAGTATGTTATCATATGCATGGCAGGATAGAATTGAGATTGAAAGACTTCTTGGTAAGTTAGGTCTTAGAGTTAATTGGATTCCTGAATTTGCAAGTGTTGAAGACTTTGAACAACTTGGGGAAGCAGCTTTAACTGCACCAATTTGCCCAACATATACAGATTATCTTTCAAGAGGACTTCATCAATATTATGATGTTCCATTCTTTATGTATCCATCTCCTATTGGCATACAAAATACTGATGAATGGCTTAGAGAAATAGCTAAATATACAGGAAAAGAAAAAGAAGTTGAAAAACTCATAGCTGAAGAACACAAAAAATGGGTTCCTAAATTGAAGGAAATCAGAGATAAGTTCAAAGATATTGAAATTGAAAGAGGTGGTAAAAAAATTGATGTTTTAGGTTCACTTGGACAAGGAAGACTTGTTACTCAGCTACCTTTCTTTGATGAATTAGGTGTTAAATCCTCCTCTGCAATGGCTCAAGACTTTGATAATATTTTAGTTGATGAGCTAGAAGAGGTTATTGATAAAGTCGGTGACTTTAATGTAATGGTAAATACATTCCAAGCAGCAGAACAACTTCATATCACTGAACAAACAAAACCAGATATGGCTTTAACTTGCCCTTTCCAAGGCGGAGCTTGGAAACGTGAAGGTTCTGTTTCAAGATTACATTCATTAAGGGGAGATCCTAGAAAATGGAGTGCTCAGGCAGGATATGCTGGTGCAATTGCATATGGAAACTTTTTACTTCAATCACTTAAAAATGAATCATTGCAAAGACTTTCAAAGCAAAATACTGGTGTAAGTGTGAAACAATGGTATTTAGATCAACCAGATCCATTGTATTTTGCTGAAAAAGGGAAATAATACAATAAAATTAAATATTAAAAATTAAGATGAATTTAGAGAATTATAATTAGGAGAGGAAAAATTGAACAATAAAGCTGAAAATAAAGTTGACGAATCAAGTTCGCCTAGAATTGTAGAAGCTCCAAGGTATGGATGTACATTATCTGGAGCATATGAAGCGACAATTGGATTAAATGAAGGAGTTCCAATTCTTCATTCAGGTTCTGGATGTGGTATGAGTCAACTATTTGGTGCTAACTATGGGGGAGGACAAAATGCTCCAGGAGATTATGGAGGATCCTCTACTCCATGTTCCTGTTTAGTTGAGGAACATGTTATATTTGGAGGAGAAGATAAATTAAGAAAACTAATTGATTCAACTATTAAAATTTCAACAGGTGAATTTTTTACTGTTATCTCTGGATGTGTACCTTCACTAATTGGAGATGATGTTGATGCGATAGTTGGTGAATTTAGAGATAAAGCACCTATTATTCATGTTAATGCACCAGGTTTCAAAGGAAATTCTTTTGAAGGTTATGAATTGTTTTTTGAAGCACTTATAGATCAATATTTAACACCTGCAAATAGAAAAAGAAAAACTTTGGTGAATATATTAGGTGTTGTTCCATACCAACATATCTTTTGGAAAGGGGAACTTAAAACTATTAAAGATCTACTTGCAAAGTTTAATATTGAAGCCAATGTATTATTTGGAGAGTTTAACTCAGTTGAAAATATTGAAAAAATACCGGCTGCGGCATATAATATAGTTTTATCTCCATGGGTAGGACATAGGGCTGCACAGAAACTTAAAGAGAAGTTTGGAACACCTTACATTGTTTTTCCTGGCTCACCCACAGGACCTATTCAAACTACAAAATTCTTAAATAAATTAGGAGAGATTCTTCCTATTAACAAAGACAAACTCAAAAAATTTATAGAATCTGAAAATCGCAGAGTATATCGTATGGTTGAGTATGCAGGAGATATTCTTCAATTTGATATTCCAAATGTCTATTTTGGTGTTGTTGCTGATTCTAATACTGCAGTTACTATTACACGATTCTTAACAGATGAAATGGGTCAACTTCCAGATATTGTGATTATTACGGATAATCCTCCTGAAAAATATAGGGAAAGTATAGTTAATGAAATAACAAGCTCTGAAGAAATCCAATTTACTCCAGATATTGTTTTTGAAATCGATTCATTCAAAATTACTAAGCTATTAAAAAATAGGCCTTTTTTAAATCTATATGCTAGCTCACTTGAATCAGTCATTACTGATGAATTAGAAACTACTCATGTAACTGTTTCTTTCCCTTCATTTAACAGAAATGTATTAGGATCTAATTATGTTGGATATGATGGTGGTTTGAATTTAATTGAGGATCTTTTTTATGATAAAGCAGGACCTTTATAATCTTTTCATCTGCTAATATCCTTGAGTTATTAGAGAAATATTGATAAAAGTTCATGTTTTGATAAAAACTTAAATAAAAAATCATTCTACTTAAAAATGGAGAAAAAAAATGACCTTTAAAGTTGCAGTTGCAAGTACAGATAATGAAAATATTAATGAACATTTTGGAAAAGCAAAAAGATTCTTAATATATAAAATAAAAGATGATGGATCATATGAATTTCTTGAAACGAGAGAGAACAATCCTCCTTGTATCAATGGAAAACATGATGAAAATAGTATGATGGATAGTGTAAATTCAATTCAAGATGTAAGTGTTCTATTAGCTTTAAATTTAGGTCCAGGAGCTATAGATGCCTTGCTTTCAAAAGAGATTAAACCCTATGCAACATCTTTTACTATTAAAAAAGCTTTAGAAGAAATAATTGTTCTTGAAAAAGAATTACATCAGGCATGATTAATTGAAATAGAAAAATTAATTACAATTATTTTAAAAAACTTTTTTAAAAAAAATATATCTATTCACGATTAACAGGCGAGTTATAGAATTTGGTAAAGAGATAAAAATTTGATAATATAATATATTTAACTAAAAACTGTAGTTTGGTTAATAATTATTTATCAAAGAATTAAATTCCTAATGATGCTAGGGAAATAACATTAATTTTATCTCTTCGAGTGTAACTTATTCCAGTGCCTGTAATTATATTTAATGATTTTGGTGGTTTAACTTTTGTTTTGTCTAATCTTGATACCATTTTATGAAGGTTTTTAGCAGCTTCTTCAATTTGCCCAGTTCCAAGCTTAATTTCAAAAGCAATCCAATCTCCATTATATTTTTGCACTATAGCATCTACTTCTAAACCATATGAATCTTGATAATGATAAACTTTAGCATCATTTGCTTGTGCATAAACTCTAAGGTCATGTGTTACTAAGGATTCAAATAAAAATCCTGTGAAATTAAGATCATTGATTAATGAGTCAAAATCAGCACCAAGCGCAGCCACTGAGAGACAAACATCTGTAAAATGACATTTTGGTGTTTTACGTAATGATGCCGAGGAACGAATATAAGTATTCCATACTGCCTGTTCCTCTATAATCATCAAACGTTTTAATGCATCGAGATATTCATAAATAGTAGGACGAGAAAGATTAATACTTTCTTTGGTTCGAATATCTGATTCTAAAGTTTTAATATTCACTGTTGTTGAGGTGTTTCGGGCAATAGAACGGAGTAAGTTTTGAACTTTTATAGGGTCACGTTTCACATTTGAAACTCGACTTATATCTACTTCGCAAAGTAAGTCAATATATGCTCTATTTAAATCAATGGCTTGTCTTAATTTTTTATCAAGTAATGTTGGAAATCCTCCTATGATTATTTTTTCAATAATAAATTCTAAGTCAGTTGATTCATCTAAAACTTCAATATCTTTTTTAGAATCAGAAAATAAACTTTTCATACTGATTTTTCCTGATGAAAAACCTAATTCTTGCCATGTCATTGTTCTCATATCACAAATGGTAAATCGCCCTGCTCCGGAATGCATCTTTATACTTTCTTCAGGATTTGCTGAACCAGTTAGAATAAATTGTGCTGATTTCCCTCTATTATCTACTTCATGGCGAATATAATTCCAAATTTTTGGCTGTTCTTGCCATTCATCAATTAAACGAGGTGTTTTACCAATTAAAAGTCTTTTTGGCGAAGTTTCCATAAGTATAGGCACTTGTTCATATTGATCAACATTTAATATGCTTTTTGCAAACTGTTTTGCTGATTCTGTTTTTCCACAGGCTTTAGGGCCTCGTATTAGTACTGCTCCAGAGGCATCTAATTTCCTTTTAAGCTCTTCATCTGATATTCGATTTACATATACCATAATTTTCATCTTACATATTTTAAGAATTTTATTTTACACATTTAAGGTTATTTATTTTACATATTTTAAGTATTTTATTTTACATATTTAATGTTTGATTTTATACCCTATTAATATTTCTCCTAAGATATCACAAAAATATGGTGTTTTTTGTTGATAACAGCAAAGTTTTTGACATAACCTTTTTGAGTGGTGGATAAATTTTATATGGTATAAGCTACAAACTATAATTTATATTGGGTAAAATAATTTGTTTTCATGAAAAAAAATTATGAGGGAGTAGTTTTTATAATGAGTAGTATAAAACCTGTTAGAGATGGAGTTAGTGATGAGCTATTAACACCTGAAAATGCAGCATTGGTTATTATTGATTTCCAACCAACACAAATTAATTCAATAAATTCAATTACTAGGGAAAAACTTATTAAGAACATTGTTTTAGTTGCAAAAATTGCAAAAGCTTATGGATTACCTATAATACTTTCAACTGTGAATGTTAGTACTGGTCGTAATCAGGATACTATTGATAGGTTAAAAGAAGAACTTAATGGAATTCATTCTTATGATAGGACTTCTATTAATGCTTGGGAAGACGGTGAATTTTATGAAGGAGTAAAAAGTCTGAATCGTAAGAAGCTTATAATTTGTGCTTTGTGGACTGAGGCTTGTTTAACATTTCCTACTATTGATGCTATTAATGAAGGTTATGATGTATATCCTGTAGTGGATGCTATTGGAGGTACTAGTAAACTTGCGCATGAAACTGCATTAAGACGTGTTGAACAAGTAGGAGCTCAATCAATCACTATTCCTCAATTATTATGTGAATTACAACGTGATTGGGATCGTGAAGAAACATTAGAAGAATTTATTAGTTTAATGTTTGAGACAGGTGCTTTTTTTAATTTATAATAGTAATAGTAATACTAAACTATTCTTTTAATTATTAATTAAAATTTGGCTTTTATAATTTTCGCCCAAAGAGCAAATACCCACTATGGCCAACCATTCTTGTTTTTGGCCGAGTTCCTTGTTGACGAACTTCCATTTCTCTTTCTAATGTTTCAACAATAGCTAAATCTTTAAAACCGAGTTTTTTAGCTATTTTATATGAAGTTTCAACTTGATCTATGTATGGAGCATAAATAGCTAAGTATCCTCCAGTTGCTAATGAGTCATAGACTTCTTCAAATATTTCATAAGGTTTTATAAGGTCTAAAAACACTAAATCAAGGTTATTTTCATCAATTCCTTTTTTAATGTCTTTATTTTTCACAGTAATAATGTTGTTTAGTCCAAATGATTCTATATTGGATTTAGCTATTTTTGCAAAGTCTTCTCTTATTTCATAGCTGTAAACATGACCTTCTGGTCCTACAATGTTTCCAAAATTTAGTGCAATAGCTCCTGCTCCAGTTCCAGCATCGAGGATTTTTGAGCTGTTTCCAATTCCTGTTTTAGCTATTACAGTTCCAATATCTTTTTGAATTAATATAGAACAACGGCGATCCATTAAATCAATAAAATCATTGATATTTGGCTTTATAACTTTAAACTCTTTATTGAGGTGAGTAATTAATGTATCTCCAAAAGAGGCATTAGCTATTTGTTCTTCTTTTATTATTCCTAAATCACTATGAAAGTCTTGTGGTTTAGCTATTAAGTATTTTTTACCTCTTTCATCCATTATAATCTTCATTTATTCACCTAATATTCACATATATTCATTATAATCTTCATTAAAATATTCATTAAAATATATTTATTAAAATAGTTATTATAATTATTTATTTTAGCTATTAATTAATAATTATAACCATTTATTAGTAATATTATTTTTTATAATCATAATCTTTTGTAGTATTATTCTTATTAAACTTCTAATATATAATATTATAATAATTTAAATTAATATTTGAAAATATTTAAATAATATGTAAATCCATATAAGATATGTAAAAACATATTAATTAAAAAGGATTGATATTTCATGACAACTGTAAAAACTACTTTAAATATAGATTCTGAAGTAA
>JAISIQ010000064.1 GCA_031261945.1 Methanobrevibacter sp. | reverse complement strand
CGTAATAAAAGCAGAGCTCTTTTAGCTATTGTTGGAATTGGAATAGGAATAGCTACTATTGTTGCTCTTGGAGCTATTACTGATGGATTAGTATCAAGTATGGATGAATCTTTACATGCAGGAGGTTCTGATTTTTCGATTAGTGGAAAAGAAGACTCTTCATCAAATAGGGGTAGTTTTTTCGGAACTGCTACTTTTAGTGAAGATTGGATTTCAAAAATAAAAGATATTGATGGGGTAGCACAAGCAACGGGAATTTATTTAGGAATGGT
The DNA here is from genome assembly GCA_031261945.1 of Methanobrevibacter sp. Lineage (GTDB taxonomy): Archaea > Methanobacteriota > Methanobacteria > Methanobacteriales > Methanobacteriaceae > Methanobaculum. The sequence continues at coordinate 7,366 of JAISIQ010000064.1, read as the reverse complement.
ATCAACTTCAGATTCTCCTTTTTTTACACTTATTGGTATTAATCCAGAAGATACTAATTTTGCTGATTTAACTATTACTCAAGGTAAAGTTTTTACAAATAATACTAATGAAGTTATATTAGGGAAATTAACTGCAGAAAAATTAAATAAAACTGTTGGAGATAACTTTGTAATCCAAGGTGAAGATTTTAAAGTTACAGGTATTTATGAAACTGGGGACTCAAATCAAGATAAGGGGGCTTATACTTCCATAATAAAGGTTCAAGAGCTTCTTGATGATGCAAATAATGTAAGTATGATTTATGTAAAAGTAAATAGTGATATAAATAATGAAGAAGGGATTGAAGAAGTAACTAATAGGATTGATAAATTATATGGAGATAACTTAACTACTATTACTTCTATTTCAGATATGGAAACGATGGATGAAGTTTTAGGCATGGTAAATACAGCTTCTTGGGCAATTTCTCTTTTAGCTATTGTAATTGGGGGTATTGGAATTATCAATACTATGATTATGTCAGTATATGAGAGAACTAGGGAAATTGGTGTTTTAAAAGCTGTTGGATGGAAAGGGAAAAGAATTTTAGGAATGATTCTTGGTGAATCATTGGTACTTACAATTACAGCAGGTATTGCAGGTTCAATAGTAGGAGTTGTTGGAATAGAATTATTAGTTGGTCTTAATATTTTAAGTGGAATGACACCAGTTTATACTTTAGAAACATTTGCAGAAGCATTTGGAATAGCTATTATCGTAGGTTTAATTGGAGGATTTTATCCTGCTTGGAGAGCAAGTAGGCTTCCACCAACAGAAGCATTAAGATATGAATAAGGAGGTGAAGATATGGCTGATGTAAACAGAGATGATGTAAATAAAGATAAAGATAAAAATATAACTGGAACTGAAAACATAGCTGAAACTATAACTCGAACTAAAAATATAGCTGAAACTAAAAACATAGTTGAGATTAAAGATTTAAAGAAGAGCTATGAAAAGGGACATATAAAAGCATTAAATGGAATAGATCTTGAAATTAAAGAAGGAGAATTTGTATCAATTATTGGCCCATCAGGGTCTGGAAAATCAACACTTCTTAATATGCTCGGTGCTTTGGATATAGCTGATAGTGGGATTATAAATGTTGCAGGATATGATTTAACTAAAAATAAGAAACTTGATGAATTCAGATCAAAAAAAATAGGTTTTATCTTCCAACTTCATAATCTTATTCCTAATATTTCAGTAGTTGAAAATGTAGAAATACCTATGTTTGAAGGAAAATTATCTGGAAAAGAAAGAAGAGACTTAGCTTTGGAACTATTAGATATTGTTGGATTAAAAGATAAATCAAATAATAAACCAACAAAATTATCTGGAGGGGAAAGACAAAGAATAGCTATTGCAAGAGCTTTAGCAAATGAACCTTCAATAATCCTAGCTGATGAACCAACAGGATCATTAGATTCAAGAACAAGTAAAAAAATCCTCGAACAGCTAAATAAATTACACAAAGAGAAAAATGTAACTTTAATAATGGTTACGCATGATATGAATGTAGCTAAATTGGCAGATCGAGTTATCGAAGTTCTTGATGGTAAGATTCTTAATTCTACTGACAATTCTTTACTTGATGATAATATTGATATAAAATCATAGAATTATATAATAGAATTATAATATAATTAGAGAATTAAATTAATTATTATTAATAATTTGTAATATTATTAGTATTATCATTATTATTATCGGTATTATTTTTATTATTAGTATTAATAGTAGTAGTATTAGTATTATTGGTATCCTTGATATTATTACTATTATTTTTAATAATAATAGCTATTTTAGTAGTTGTTTTAGAATTAGTATTATTTTTAGTTGTAATTGTTGTTTTAATAGTAGTGTTATTATTAATATTGCTTTTAGAATTAATATTTTTATTATTTTTTCTAGTTATAATTATAATAGCTATTTTAGTAGTAGCTTTAAACTATATGTATTGTATTATTATTTTCACTTCTTTTTACTTCTTTTTACTTTTGTATTTTTATTTATCCAAGTTTAAGACACAACATTTATATATATTGTTGTTCTAAGTTTTATCATGATTATTCATGTTAATGAAACATATATCTTAATGAATTATTTAATAGCTATTGTCATTTCAATAATAATAGCATTAGGATTGAGATTACCTCTTCTTCCACCTAAACCAAAGAGATTTTCATTTGATGTATGTGCATTATTCCCAACTCCAATAATAGCTATTGGAATTTTAGCTATTTTATTTGCACTTAATTTTTATTGGATTTGGGACGGAATAGCATTAGCTATTATAATAGCTATCTTTTCTGCAATTTTTGTTAAATATTTATTTAATTATGTATTTCCTAAACCTCCTGAAACTCAAGAGGAGAATTTGGAGGCAGATAAATGAATGAATTAGTGGGAATAGCTATTGCAGCTATTATTGCATGGTTAAATTTTGTTTTAATTGATACTTACTTAGGTCTTCCTGAAGTTCCTGGTGTTAAAGGTGCTGATATTGTAGGTAGATCAATAGCTAAAAGAGGAGGAAATCTTTCTGGTGGATTTTTCCAAGGAAATATTCTCTGTTCTCCTGATGCTTCAGCTGGAACTTTGCTTGCAGCTATTGGTGTCATATTAATAGGATTAGAAGGAGGATTAATAGCTACTTTACTTGTATATGTTGGAAATAGATTATGTGCAGATCCTGGTTATGCAGGAACAACTGGTGCATTAACAACTACAATTATTGTAATAGCTGGTTCCTTTGTTGGTTTAACTCCTGAAATGTTTGTTGTTGGAATGGTAATAGCTATTTTAACTATTCAGGGAATACATCATCAATCTTCATCAAAATTACTTGGAAAAATAGCTAAAGCTATGGGAAGAGATACTAAACTAAAAGAATAATAATAATAATAATAATAATAATAAAATATTGAATATTAATAATATTGATATTAATAATATGAGTATTAATTATTAATAATATTGGTATTACTATAATAGATGAGAATTAGTAGATGAGAATATGATAGAAGAAATTATTGGAATTATCATTATTATAATGGCTTTAAGAGTTCTTTTAACTAAGAATAGAGCTGAAAGAATGCTATATATTAATGTAATTGATTTTGCAGTTTCTGCATTAATTGCATTATATGTTAATAGTCCTTTTGGTCTTATAATAGCTGCTACTTTCTTTATTACTTCTACTATTGGTTCTAATGCTATTGCTTATACTTTAAATAGATTAGATAATGAAATTGTACTTAATGAATAAGATATATGATATATGACCTAATTGGTGAATGTGATGAATCCATTGGACTTTATTAATATAACAACGATATCATTGATATTAATGTTTATAGGTGCTTTAGGTATTATTTGGCTAGTTAAACCTATAGATAAAGTTATAATGTTTGCTGTGATGGAAGCAGGATTTGTTTTAGCTGTTGTTGCATTTAAATATTTAGATGTTGCTTTAGCTATTGCCTTATTTGGTCCTATTTCTACGATTGTATTTTTATTATCCATAATCAAAATTAATGAAATTAGACATAAAAATAAAGAAAACATGAATCAGGATATTCATACTATGGATAATCAGGATAATCTGGATAATCAGGCTCTTGGATATACCAAAAAAAGTCAATTTAACCAAATGGGTGAAAAAGATGATTGATTTGTTCGATTTAAATATTTTTCTTTACTCAGGTATTATTCTTGCAATTTTAGGAAGTATAGCTACTGTTGCAGGTCCTGGTGTTAAAGATCCTATTGTAAGAACTTTAAATACTGAAGTAGCTGCAATTGGTGTATCTTTAATTCTTCTTACTTATAATCATACATTAGCTCTTTTAACTTTTGTAGCTACAACTGTAGTCATTACTTTAATTTTACTTAGAGCTATTACTCGATTAGAAGAAATGGAGGCGTATCCATGAGTAGAATTGGTCGGCTTTGGAATAGCTTAGCTAATCCTGATAGGATTCCGAAACTATTTGCTATTGTTTTAGGAGCAGTAATTCTCATCGGCTTTTTAATTCCACTTGATTTAAATGTTGATCAACTTTATCCAAGACCAGTTCCTCAAGAACAAGTTGAAGAAAATATTTCAACAGCGCCTTATGCAAGAGGAGGCGAGGTATTAGAAAGTCCAGGAATCACAAGAGCACAATATCCTGAAAATTCTAAGTCCCTTGGTTGGATAAATTCGTACATGTCCCCATTAGCTATTTGGGTCGCATCAACTTCTCCATATTTTGGAACATCTATCTATTCTTCTCCTGGAGGACTAATTGATGAAATTCTTTATTATACTCGTGGATTTGATACAATACTTGAATCTACAATTCTCATGATGGCATTTGTTATAGCTTCATGGCTTGGAGTCAATTTCACAATGAATAGAAAAAAAAGAGAAGCTGAAGCAGCTGCTGATAAATCAAAGGATTATTATGATCCTACTTTAAATAAAAATAAAACTTATTATTATAATAATCAAAATAGCAATATAAAGGAGGAACAGGATTAAATGTTAGTTCCTGAATTTGTTCCAGCTATTTTTGCTTCTTGGTATATTCCTGTAATATATGCAGGGATTCTTGTAGCATTCATTGGTTTAATAGGAATAGCTATTGAAAAAAGAGATATTCATATTCTTATTCTTACTGATATTGTAGGTTTAGCTATGCTCATCGTTGTAGCTGCTGTTGGAACAGATTTAGCTGAAGCTCTTATTCTTCCAGGTTTAGTAGTAGAATTAGCTGAAATAATGGCTATTTCTGAAATTTTAATTTCACGAGAAATGAGAAAATCTGATAAATCTACTTCTCTTTTCCCACTTCCATTGGTTTTAGATATGGAGATTATGAAAACAGCTCCTAATTTCTTAGCACTTGTTCTTTTAGCTTTTGGTGCATTTTTAACTGGTTTTACTGGTGGTGCTGTTGCTGGTGCAGGAATCTTATTATATATTATATCAAGAAAATCAAGAGGATTGCCAATAGCTGTAATCGAAGGAATTGGTGGAATTTCCGGAATAGCTTGGTGTATTTGGATTATTGGATTTGTATTGCTTTTCATTGCTCCAGAACTTTGGTTACTTAGTTTATTTATGGCTGCATGTGGCTTAGTGCTAAAAGTATCTTCAAAATTAGGTTTAATTGGTACTATGATGAGAGAGGAGTTTAAAAGAGAATAGCTATAATTTTTACTATAATTTACTTAAATTTAAATTTACAAAAAGAGGATTAAAATGGATTTAGCATCATTAGGTGGGGAATTACTTGGAACAATACCATTGGGGGATATTGTATTATATTTAACTCCATTCCACTTATTTATGTTTGTAGTTGTACTTATATTCACATTTTTAATAGCTATTAGTAGAACTGAAACTCAAATTGAAGGAAGTTTTGGTACTTTAAAAGATCATAAAGTTTCTGTTGGATTAGAAGAGTTTAAAGCAAGAAGATTCTTAGCTATTATTTGTGGTTTAGCTACTGCAGGAGCTATGATTACTGGAGATTTATTTAATTTTACATTATTTATAGCTTTAATTGGTATTGTTAATGTAGGTATTGTTTCTGCTGTTAAACAAGTTGATGTTCTTGATGCAGCTTATCAATATGGGATAATAGCTATGATATGCTCACTTCCTTTATTTGGGGGAGCGGCTATTGTTTTAGCTTCAACTGGAACTCTTAGTTTATTTGAAATAGCTTCTATGGCTTCAGCAACTCCAATGATGATTTTTGGAGCAATTTTATTAATGATAGGAGTAGCAGGAGAAACAGGAATAGCTCCGTTTTTCGCTACAAAAGCTGAAATGTTTAGGACTCCAGGTTCTCCATTTATATTAATTATTCATTTAAGCTCTTTATTTGTAATTATAAGAGCTATTGAAATTTTATTAATTCTTGTAAAGGTTATATGATTTTAATTTAATAAAAATTAATGATAAACTAATAATAATAATAATAATAAATTAATAAATTAATAAAAATAATAAAATAAAAATAATAAAAATAAAATTAATAATAACAACAAAATTAATAATAGAAATAAAATTACAAAAAATATAAAAAATATACATATTTAATATAATTTTAATATTTATTAATGAAATTTATCAATGAAATTATTAATGAAATTGAAAATAAAGGTGTAAAATATGAATAAACTGATGATAAGTAGCTATTTATTGCTGATAATATCAATAATATCTATATTATATTGTTTAATATTTTCTCCAGTAGACTGGATAGTATATGGAATAGCTATTGTATTTATACCAATCTTTATTCTTTCATTAGGTTTAATAACTATGGCAAAAGCTAAAAAAGAAGAAGTGGAGGAAAGAAGAGAAGAACCATTTATTGGATACTAATTTACGAATATCATATACTAAGTATAGTTTATATTTAAGTAAATTTTCTCTTTTAAAGTGATAATATGAATTTAATGTCAAATATCCTAATAAATGTTGTAATAGCTTTCTTAGTTGGAAGTCTTCTTTTAGGACTTCATAGGAAAGTTATGGCAAGGATACAGCTTAGGCCAGGACCTCCGATTATTCAACATTTCTTACATTCTCTTAAATTTTTCTTTAAAGAGTCTTCATTTCCAAAAACAGCTGCTATGCCTTTTTATATAGCAATAGCTTGTATGCTTTGTGCTATTTGGATAACTGCTATAATTGTTGGACCAATTACATATGGTTCCTTACTTATTATCTTTGCAATTTATGCAGTTTATAAAATTGTTGAACATAATGCAGGATCATCTTCAGGATCTCCTTATGGTAAAATGAGTTGTGTAAGAGCAGTTTTCTCAGCAGCAGCTGAAATACCATTATTTGCGGTTTTAGCTATTATATATTTCCAAACTGGAACCATGAATCTTGGTGAAATAATAGCTTATCAATCTAGTAATGGACCTCTTATATTTTCAATTCCTCTTGCTGCATTAATGTTTTTCATATTATTACTTTCAAAATCTCCATATTCTCCATTTGCAATTACTAAAGGAAAAGATATTATCTCTGGATTTGAAACAGAGCACTTTGGCATACTTAGGGGATATATGATGCTTTCTGAATCAATAGCTTGGTATATGTTACTTTGGGTCTTTTTAACTGTATTCTTTGGACCTTTAACTTTACTATGGTATTTAATAGGTATGGTAGCTATTACAGTTTTAACTGCATTTATTTGTGCTACAACTCCAATTTTAAATCCAAATCATTCAGTTATGAGTCAAATATCAATAGCTATTATTGGAATTGCAGGTTCATTACTTATAATGTTTATATTTTAATTAATTAAATTA
>JAISIQ010000038.1 GCA_031261945.1 Methanobrevibacter sp. | reverse complement strand
TGCTATTATTTGGAAATAGCTATTTTATAATCGTGGATTACAGGATTACAAAGTAATCTTTCACACATATCTTTAACTTCTTCTTGAACTCTATCTTCATTATCTTCTTCTATTTGGAATGTAATGATTTGGACTGTATCAGTATTTTCTACTTTATAACCTAATAAATCTAATGCTCTTTCTATTGTTGAGCTTTCTGGATTTAACATGCCATTTTTTAATGATATTTTAACTTCAACATTGAATTTCATTTACTTCACCTTTTTTGCAATTCTTTTTTTTTACTCTTATGTAATTTTCCATTTTTTAAGGTCTTTTTCATCCACAATCATTCCACAGACTTGTTCATAGATATCCATAACATTATCTTGTCCTTGTCTAAATGAATCTTTATCAAGAGTTTGGAGAGTGTTTATATCCCAGTATCTACATGTATCTGGGCTGATTTCATCTCCAAGAACAATGTTTCCATCTTTATCTTTTCCAAATTCCAGTTTAAAGTCAACAAGTAGGATTCCTTTTTCTTTTAAAAATTCACTAAGAATCTTATTAATTTTTAATGTGATCTTTTTTATTTCATCAAGATCTTCTTGACTAGCTATTCCAAGAGCTATTGTTATTTCCTCATTTAACATAGGGTCGTGATATTCATCATTTTTATAATCCATTTGTATAATAGGAGGATCTAATTTTTGATTTTCTTCAAATGGAAATCGCTTAAGTAAGCTTCCTGTTGCAATATTTCTAGCTATTACTTCAAGAGGAATCATTTCTAACTTTTTAGCTCTCATATGGCAACTTTTCTTTAGTTCTATACATTGTGTAGCTATTCCATTTTCTTCTAAAATTTCAAATAGCTTTGTTGATATTAAAGAGTTACAATGTCCTTTTCCTTGAAGATTATCTTTTTTTTCTCCATCTCCTGCAGTAATATCATCTCTAAAAGCTACAATGACTTCATCAGGATTTTCAGTTTCATAAACATCTTTAGCTTTTCCAGCATATATTAATTTCTTAGAATCCATTTTAGTCCTCAAATTTTATTTTTAATGATTATTTTTATTAATTTTTAATCTTAATTTATATTATCATTATAATTTATTTAGTTGTTTATTATTAATTTTATCATTATTTTTAATATTTTTAATGATAATTATAATAATATTAAAAATTATTATTAGTATTATTATTAGTATTACTATTAGTAACAACAATAATATTAATAATGTTAGTACTATTAATATTGGTATTAGTAATTAGTATTGATAATAGTTATTATAATTCTTAAAATTTAAATTAAGATGATGTAGTTCTTTAATTTTTTATATTTAATATTTTTATATAATATTTTTATAATTTTAATCTATTTTTATATTTTTTTATATTTTTATAAATAAGATTAAATACTTTAATTAACTAAATAATTATATATATTTAGTTTTACATATTTATTATATTATTTAATTGTATTATTATTATATTACTTTATTATATTATTGATTAGGATATTATTGTTTATTAAATGAAGGTATAGTTATGTGTGGAATTGTTGGATGTATATTAAATGATAAAAAAGCAGCTCCAGTTCTTCTTGAATGTATTAGTAAACTTGAATATAGGGGATATGATTCTGTTGGAATAGCTACTGTTAATGAAAATACTAAAAAAGATAGTACTAAAAAAGATAGTACTGAAAAGGATAGTATTGAAAAGGGCAGTGTTGAAAATAGTAGTATTGAAATTAAAAAAGATTCTGGCAAAATCAAAGAAGTAGATGAAAAAGTCCATCTTGCTGATATGGGTGGAAATATTGGAATAGCTCATGTTAGATGGGCAACTCATGGAATTCCTAATAAAACAAATTCACACCCTCATATGGATAATTCTGGTAAAATAGCTGTTGTTCACAACGGAATAATTGAAAATTATAGTGAAATAAGGGAAAATCTTGAAAAAGAGGGTTATAAATTTAAATCAGACACTGACACAGAAGTTATTCCTAATTTACTTGAAAAATACATGAAAAAAGGAATGAATCTTGAAGAGGCATTAAAAGAAGCTCTTAAAATTATTAAAGGTTCTTATGCTATTGGAGCTATTTGTAAAGATAATCCAAGAGAAATCTTAGCTGCAAAAAAAGATAGTCCTTTGATTATTGGTGTGGATGAAGAGAAAGGGGAATATTATATTGCTTCTGATGCTCCAGCTATTTTAAATTACACTAATAATATTATTTATCTTGATAATGGTGAAATAGCTATTTTAAATGATGATGGGGTTGTTGTAAAAGATTCAAATGATAATATTGTTGATAAAGAAATTGATGTTATTAATTGGACTGCAGATATGGCTGAAAAAGAAGGATATGACTATTTCATGATTAAAGAGATTCATGAACAAGGAATAGCTATTAAAAATACATTAGTTGAAAAAGATAATATTCAAGATATAATAGCTAATATTGATGGAAATATTAATAGAATTTGTTTTGTAGCTTGCGGTACATCTTTCCATGCATCACTTACTGGAAAATATTTAATTGAATCTATGGCAGGTATTCCTACTGATGTTATTGTAGCTTCTGAATTTAAATATTCTGCTAATGCTCTCGATGAAAATACTTTGGTAATATTTATTAGTCAATCTGGTGAAACAGCGGATACTCTTAAAGCACTTAGAAAAGCTAATGAAACTTCTAAAACATTAGCTATTGTAAATGTTTTAGGTAGTTCTGCTACAAGAGAAGCTGATCATGTTATTTATACAAAAGCAGGTCCTGAAATTGGAGTTGCGGCTACTAAAACTTATATTAGTCAATTAATTTGTATTTATTTATTTGCAGGACTTCTTGCTAAAAATAATGATCTATTAAATGATTTAGAAAAAGTTCCAGATTATATTGAAGAAGTATTAGGAAATGAAGATAAAATTAAAGAAATAGCTATTAAATACAAGGATGCAGAAGATTTCTTCTTTATTGGAAGGGGACTTTCTTATCCTACTGCTTTAGAAGGAGCTCTTAAACTTAAAGAAATCACATATATTCATGGAGAAGGTTATGCTGCAGGAGAATTAAAGCACGGGCCATTAGCCCTAATTGATGATGATATTCCAGTTGTAGTAGTTGTTCCTCCTGGAGATAGCTATGATAAAACCATTAGTAACTTAGAAGAGGTTAAAGCCAGAGGTGCGGAGGTTATAGCTATTGGTCCTTGTGGTGATGAGTTTATTGAAGAAGAAGTTGAAGACACTTTTTGTATTGATAAAGAAGTTTCTGAAATTTTAGCTCCTTTGGTTTATGTGGTTCCATTACAGCTATTATCTTATTATGTAAGTGTTGAGAGAGGTTTAGATCCTGATAAACCCAAGAATTTAGCTAAATGTGTGACAGTTGAATAAAAGAATATAATTAAATTTATAATTAAATTATAATCGGCTATAATCTGAAATTGTTATTCATTTGAAAATATATATTTGAAAATATATGATATGCATGATTGTGATTAAATGAATGATAAATGTAGTATGTTGATTCAAAAAAGAGATTTCTTAGTTGAAAATATAAATATTTTAAGTAAAGAAATTTTAGAAAATTATGAAGATGATTTTGAAATTAATTTTATTCATGATTCAACAGCTATAGAAGGAAATACTTTAACTTTAAAAGAAACTAAGCTATTACTTGAAGATAAAATATCTGTGGGTTCAAAAGATTTAAGAGAGATTTATGAAGTTGTAAATCATAAAAAAGCTTGGACTTATGTTAAAAGTCTTGCTAAAAATGGCTGTGACCTTGATGAAAAAATAATTAAAAAAATCCATAAAATCTTAATGGAAAATATTATAGAAGGTGGGAAAGGAAGAGAAGGAGGAGAATATCGGGATGTTGATGTTAGAATAACAGGTGCAAAGCATTCTCTCCCAAATCCTTTTATTGCTAAGATTGAATTAGAAGAGTTTTTTAAAACCTTAAAAAATAATAATTTTAATATAATTGAACTTGCTACTTATACACATGCTGAATTTGTTAGAATACATCCATTTTCAGATGGAAATGGAAGAGTTTCCAGAATTATTATGAATTATCAATTAATAAAAAATAATTTTTTACCAATATCTATTAAAACTAAGGACAAAAGCATATACTATGATGTTTTAGAGGAATATGCGATAAATAATAATATTAATCCTTTTGTTGAAATGATTTATGAACTAGAAGAAAAACAATTAGATTTTTATTTAAATGCTTTGAACTATGAAATGAACAATGATAAAGTTTAATTCTTTTAATTGCTCATGATTTATTGAAGAAGAAGCTGAAGATGTTTTTTCTATTACAGATCTATTAATTAAATTTTAGCTCTTATTATGTATGTTTTTTCTATTACCTATATTATCTTATTAAGTTAGCATTGAAAAAGGTTTAAATTTGAATAAACCTAAAAATTTAGCTAATTGTATCAGTGTGGAATAATTTTAACTTTGAATTCATAGTATCATTTTAAATAATGTGTGTATATAATATGTGTATATAATGTGTTATAGAATATTTTATGAAATAAAAATTAATAATTTATGTTGTGTTAAGTATGAATTTTCGTGAATTTATATTGGGTTTGGGAGTAACTATTAAAGAAATTAAAAATTGGCCTAAAGCATTACTTTTTAGGGGGGGAGTATTCGATTCTATTGAGTGTAATTATAAAAAGCTAGGAAAAGTAAAATTATTTAGAAATGATAGAAATATTTTTGATACAATTTTAGCATCTCTTAGATGTGACTTAAATATTCATCAAATAAATATTTTAAAAAGTATTATATCTCAAAAAGATAAGGATATTATTGAGATACAAATAAATAATGAAGAATCAATAAAATTTAATAATAATGATAATATTATTGGTTTTATATTTGAAATTTTTGTTCGTAATGTGTATGATATTGATAATACATCAGAAAAAAGAACTGTTGTAGACATCGGTGCTAATGAAGCTGATACTGCACTTTTTTTTGCCAGTAAAGGCTATGATGTAGTTAGTTTTGAACCTATATCTTATGTTTATGAAAATGGAAAAGCAAATATAGATTTAAATGAGAATTTGAGAAGCAAAATAAAATTTATTAATAAAGGAATTAGCTGTAAAAATGGAAAAACTAAAATTTACTTTGGGGAAGATTTAGATAAATATTCTGGAGATGCCACTATCTACAATTCAACAAAAAATAGTGAATGGATTGATGTTATAACACTGGACACAGCTATGAAAGATTATAATATTATTCCTGATGTGTTAAAAATGGATTGTGAAGGTTGTGAAGTAGATATAATTTTAAATTCAGATTTATCTATGTTTAATGAAATATATTTTGAGTATCATACCATCTTTCCAAAAATTGATGAGAATATTTTAATAAAAGAATTGGAAAATCAAGGATTTATTATGAAATACAAGAATAGCATAGTTAAGGATTTAGGTATTATTAAGATGATTAAAAATAAATTATAAATTTTAATGTTTACAATTTCATACAGATGGAAATGGAAGAGTTTCTAGAATTATTATGAATTATCAATTAATAAAAAATAATTTTTTACCAATATCTATTAAAACTAAGGACAAAAGTATATACTATGATGTTTTAGAGAAATATGCAACAAATAATAATCTTAATCCTTTTGTTGAAATGATTTATAAACTATAAGAAAAACAATTAGATTTTTATTTAAATGCACTAAAATATGAAATGGATGATTAAGAGAGCTTAATTTTTTAGTCTTTTAATCATGACTTGTTTTTTTATTAATTATATTCTTTTTATTATTCCATTTCTTATT
>JAISIQ010000156.1 GCA_031261945.1 Methanobrevibacter sp. | reverse complement strand
TAATTATTAGATTAATTATCAGTTAATAACAAATTATCCTCTTCTACGTCTTACACCGACAGATGAACCTTTTCTAAATGTAGATTTAGTTCTTTGACCCCTTACAGGTAAACCAACTTCATGTCTTCTTCCTTTATAACTTCTGGTCTTTTTCATTCTGTTTAAATCATCTCTTAAAGTCATATCAAGATCAGATTCAATTAAATGATTATTTTCACCAGTAGCATAATCTCTCTGTCTATTTAACATCCAAGTAGGTATGTTAAATTTTTGAGGATCTTCTAAAGCTTCTTCTATTTTTACGACATCTTCATCTGAGATATATCCAATCTGTTGATTAATATCAAAGCCTAAAGCTATTCCTAATGACCGAGATAAAGATATACCTACACCTTTAATATCAGTTAAAGCATGCTGGATAGTTTTTTTACCATCTACATCCTTTCTTGAAATACGCACCAAGTGCTTAAATTCGTCTTCCATTAAGTAACCTCCAATTTTTAGAGCAAATCCACGAGACGCTATTTAAAAAATTTATGGATTCGAATGTTTTTTATGAAGTCATTGTAAAAAGTTAAACAACAATATTTTGTTGAAATAGCTATTCTACTGATTTCATTGAAAAACACAGTTTTTTCAACAATATAAACTTAGTTAAATTTATAAACAAGAGAAAATGTTTGATAAATTAGAATCTAAGAGTTCAATAATATTAGTTATAAAAACAATCAATGTCTATATACCAATAAACGCCGAGACTGGGATTTGAACCCAGGAGGGGAAAATCCCCACAAGATTTCCAGTCTTGCGCCTTACCAGGCTAGACTATCTCGGCAAAACCTGTAAAAATTATGAAACATAGCTATCACAAGAAAATATATATCTAAATGATAAAAAAGTTTCAAAAATCATATGAATAATCTTAATTTAGAAATTTAATTCTTTTTAGCTATTTAAGATTATAATTGCTTATGATTATCCTTCTAATGTTAAAAATACATATGTTTTTTAATTTTAATTTTGGATAATTAAGCTACCTATAAAGGATAAAACAATATTTAATTTTTAATACATTTAAAGGTTTTGGTTTTATGAAAAATCTTATTTGAAATAGCTATTTCCACATCATTGGATAAATTCCAGGTTTCATAAATACCTTTTTTGTATCAAAAATTATTCCAGATTCAGCTTCTAAAATATCTTCAATATTTGATAAAGACTTAGCAGAAGCTATTAATTCTCCTTTAAGAGTGAGAATAGCTACATAATCATCTTTTTTAATATCTTCTGAAAGAGATACAATTCCTCCAGCAGCTAAATCCGCACCATGACAAATCGCATCAACAGCAGAATCTCTGATAAAAACTTTTGGAAGATGTTCCACTGCTTTTTCCATTGGAAAAACAAAGTTTCGTAGATATGATTCATCACCTTCCTCTTTCCAATAATAATAAGCATCAGTAATATCTTGCAAAGTAACAATATTTTCAGTTTCACTGAAAGATCCTACTTTAGTTCTCCTTAATTCAGTCATATGAGCTCCAGACCCAAGAGCCTCACCAATATCATGACAATAAGTTCTAACATAAGTTCCTGCTTCACAGCCAATCTTAAATAATACATCCCGTCCAGCTATTTCAAGAAGATCAATATAATATATTGTTCTAACTCTTTGTTCTCGTTTTACTGCTGATTTAACAGGAGGAGTTTGGAAAATCTTACCTTGAAATTCATTTAAGATATTTCTAATCCTTTCTTCATCTACATCCTGATGAAGTGTCATTAAACATACATATTCTTTTGGTGCAGAAAGCAATAGCTGAATAGCTCTTGTTGCATTATCAATACCAATTGGAAGAACTCCTGTAACCTTTGGATCAAGTGTTCCACCATGACCAGTTTTTTGACAATGAAGTATCCTTTTTACCCATGAATCAATTTCATGAGAAGTAGGACCAGAGGGCTTATCTAAATTAATAATGCCTTGGGACAAATGATCTTCAATTGACCTATCTTGAGGCTTAGATCCATATTCTGGATTGGTATCTGCTTTGGATTTAACTACTAATTTACCCATAGAATTCTTCCATAAATTACTTTAAAACTATCAATTATAATAGAATATGATTTAATTAAGATTATAATTATTATATTTATTATGATTAATCTTTATTATAATTATTATTAGTATTATTAATATAATTATTAATATAAATCTATTGTTAATATAAATTATAGTAAATTAATAAAAGTAAAAGAGAAAAATAAAGAAAAAATAATAGAAAAATAAGTAGAAATATAAGCAAAAATATAACTAAAAATATTATAAATTTAATATTATAACTTTAATAATTAACTATATTAATAAAAATAATAAAATTTATTAAAAGCTATTATAATAATAGCTATTATAATGCTTCTAAATCTTTTTTAACTGCTTTTACATCATCAGAAACTTCAATAGTTTCTTCTAAAGGTTCTAAGTGACTGATATTACAACGTCTATTTTTAACAGAACCTCCAACAACTTCTACAAAGTTTTCATCGATGAGTTCAACAATTACACATTTTTCTCCTGCTTCTCTACCAGCAGTTTTAACACATACTCTTCCTACTTCAATTGATGCCATTTATATCACCTTTAATGTTGTTAATATGATTTTTGAAATATTTTCAGGATTAAATCTCTTAGTATTTAATACTAAATCATAGATATCAAAATTATTAATATCTATATTATGAATATCTAAATATCTTAATGCTTCACTTTCTTCACGAATTTCGACTTCTTGTTTAGCTATTTCCAAAGATTTAGATTCTCTATTAGCTATTCTTTCAACTCTTGTATCAAGAGGTGCAAGTAACCATACTCTAAAATCTGCTTCTACAAAAAATGCAGAAAGTCTTCCTTCGACAATAAGATTTTCAGATTTTTTAGCTATTTCAGCTTGTCTTTTATCAAGTTCAATGTCGATAGCAGTATTATCTTCAGCAAATTTACTGAATTCTAAAAGAGACATTCCTCTTTCTTCTGCCATGTCACGAAATATACTTCCTGCAGAAATAAAAGGAATATCAAGTTCTTTTGATAACACCTCAGCAGCTGTGGTTGTGCCACTACCTGCTAAGCCACCGATAGTTATAATCATTCAGACCTTGCCTCAGCTTTAAAATGTTTTCTCATACATTCAGAGCATAAATATCCTCCGAATGGCCTATTTGGTCTTCTTTTACTTTTTGCTAATTTTTTAATCTCATAAGATCTTCCTCTTGGAACTCCGTGTAAGAGTTTGCCACATTCAGCACATATATGCTTACTTGGCTTTTTTTTCTTGTATCTTAATACAGTTTCTCCTCCAGGAGTTTTTTTATGAGTTCTTTTGTATGATCTAGATCTATATCTATTTGCAGGCATTTTTTCACCTAATTTATTTTTAATTAATTTATTAATTTACATATCTTTAATCTACATATCTATTTAAATATTAATATTTAGCTATTATAGCTATTAAACCATAGTAGCTATTTTGGTTCATGATTTTATTATTTTAGCGAGAAATCATGAGAGGATATGAATACATGAAATTGAATAAATAAATGGAATTAACAATCATTCCCAATTATCAGTTAGAAACCTGATTTGAATCCCATAAATTTTCTAAGAATTTGTGACATTGCAAATGTACATAAAATATACCATCCTAACCAACCTACATATAGGAAGACATGGACTCCAGGATATAACATATGCCACAATGGAACTAATAATGTATAATAAACGAATTCTGGAAGCTGAACAGAAACTTGAGAAACAGGTGATTGTCCCATCCACCAGAATACTAAAATAATTGGAACAAAAGTTATTATTAACGGCTTAAATGAAGAAGTCATCATTTTACTTTGTTTAGCCATTACTTCAGTTTGTTTAGCTTGAACTTTAGCCATAGCTTTAGAATCACCACTTGTTTGAGCTTCTCTCATTTCCTTTTGGAATTCTTTCATTTCTTCTCTAATTGATTCCATTTCATCTTGATCAACTAATAACTTATTAGCTACTGTAGTGAGAAGAGCTATTAAAGTGGATATTAAAAATATTGTTAACATTGGATTTGAAGGGTTAGGATCTAAAGCCAAAATAGGGCTAAAAATTGCATCTAATCCACCAAAAATCATATCTAAAACCATGTTCTTTCCTCATTTTTATTCATTATTAATTTATACTATATATTAATTATTATAAATTTTAATTATTATAATATTTGTTAAATATTTTATAATATTTGTTAATTTTGTTATATTTATTATAAATTTAAAGTTTCAACTAATTTATCAACAATAATATCTAATTGATTATCATGATTTTCTAAGATTTTAACAGTGGCTCCTGTAATAGTTGCATAAGCCATAGCCGTAGATCTATTTATTTCTTGATGTAATTTAATATCTTGATACATTTCTATATCACGAGTTCTTGTTGTATCAGATATTCTTCTAAGAATTATTTCATCAGGATCTGCTTCAATAAGAATAAATCTATTTGGGTTTAATTCTTCAAGAACCCATTGAGGTAATCCTGGTAAAAATCCAGAAGGAGTGCTTATTGTACAATGAGTATCAACAATAACATTATCATCTTTAGATCTATTTTTTATATCTTTAGCTGCTGCTTTTTGAATATCTTTTTGAATTTCAGGAGATAATTTCCTAAGTTGATCTCTATTTTCAACAAGACCTTTTTCAATAGCTATTTCAGTCATAACATCTCCATAATTTAGATGAAGATAATCAACTTCTTTTAATGTTTTTTCAAGTACAGTAGTACTTCCAGAACCTGGAATTCCAGTTAAAACTACTAATTTCAAATTAATCACCTAAAATCTTTCTTAACATTGGATGCATATCCATTAGCTGTTCTTGAGCCATTTCTTCATAAAGTTTATAAACAATACCTACTGTAAGCAAAACACCAGTACCTCCACCAACAGCTTGAGTTAAATCTGCACCAAATGCAAGTAAACCTACAAAGGCACCACCTAAAACTGTTAAAGCAGGAATATATTTTTTCATTATCTTATAAAGTTGGCGTTTACTACTTCTAAAACCAGGAATTTGAATTCCTGAATCATATAATTGTTTAGATACTTGTTTAGCATTTAAACCACTCATTTCTACCCATAGCCATGAGAAGACAATACAAGAAGCTATGAATGCTACACCATATATAAGTACTTGTAATGGATCAGTAATAAGAACACTTAGACTTGAAGGAGTAGATAAATAATAAGCAAGCCCACTAATAGCCTTTCCATTTACAACCTCGCCTAAAATAGGAGCTCCAAATCTTTGGAAAACACTTGCCATTAATGAAACATTTACAAGAAGTGCACTAGTTAAAATAACAGGCATATTACTCGCATATATAAATTTTAAAGGATATTTAGCAACAGAACCTCTTATTCTTCCATGCCCTTTAACATGTCCATGAGAAATTGGTATTTCTACTCTCATACTTTCACCATAAACAGCTACTAAGAAAACAGCGATAGTAGCTATTAAAGGAATCAATATAGATGGGTCTGGAGAACCAGCTATTATAGATTGTATGAATTTAGGAATCATACCTGGCATTACTCCTGGTTGGGCAGCTGTTGGTAAGAAATTAAATGTTCCTACAATTATCTGCTCTGAAACCCCAGCAGCAATGAATAATCCAACACCACTTCCAAAGCCCCATTTCGACACAACTTCATCTAAGAATATAATCAAAAGAGCTCCAATAATCAATTGTAACATTAATAACCAAAGAAGTGAAGGATCTGTTGGAATTAAACTTCCAGTGAATACAAGAACACCTGCTTCAAATACAGTGAATACAATAGCTAATACCTTTTGAGTACCTTGGAAAAGAGCTTTATCTTCATGTTTAGATAAATCTAATTTTAGAATCTTAGCACCAACAAGAAGTTGTAGTACAATGGACGAAGTAACAATAGGACCAATTCCTAATGTAAGAATTGAGCTGAAACTACCAGCCATTACTGCTCTCATTTGAGCAAATTGATCTACTGCATAAGGACTTAAACCATAAAGTGGTATTTTAGTTAAAAAGAAATATAAAACTAATATAATAGCTGTCCATTTCAATTTTTCCTTAAAATCCTGTCTGTGCATTGGTGTTTTAACTTCAGGAAGTAATGAAAACACAGGTCTTAAATATTCTAAAATCATTTTATTCCTCAGCACTATTAAAGATATAATTCACTATAAATTCATTCAGCATTAAATTCATAAATTTTAAACATATGAATTTTAAACATTATTTATAATATATAATATTAATTACTATTATTATTACTAATTTAATTATTACTAATTATTATTATAATAAAATTATTATAACTATTATTATAAATATTATTATAAGTATTATTATAAGTATTACTAACAATATTATTATTATTATTATTACTAGTATTACTAATATTATTACTAATTTAATTATTACTATTAATATTACTATTAATAATATTAATACAACTATTATTATAATTATTATTATAATTATTAATAATTTCTATATAAATTAATATTATAATTTTATTTTATATAATTTTTATATCAATTATTTATTATTAAATTTAATTAAATTTTAAAAAACTATAAAGTTATAGCTTCTCCTCCAGCTTCTTGGATTTTATCTTCTGCAGAAGCAGAAAACTTAGGAGACTTAATAGTTAATGCTTTAGAAAGATTACCTTTTCCTAAAACTTTATCATAACCTAAATCAGTGACATCTATAACAATAGAATCTCCTTCTTTAGTAGCTATTCCTTTGTCTAATAACTTATCAGATTGTGCATCTAAATAACTTAAATTAACAGGATTAACTTTATTTATAACTTTTTGAGGTCTTTTAAAACCATATTTTCCAAAATGATTTGGATCAAATTTAACAGTCCAGGTCCAATGCTGTTTATCCATTCCAGCTTTCCCTTTTCCACCTTTATTACCAGCGCCTCTTCTTTTTTTACTACAACCGCCGCCGATAGATCGGGATCCTCTCATTTTATTAATTTTGCGAGTTTTTCTAATCATAATTACACCTAATAAATTTAAACAACTTAAGTCATTCGAGTGATTAAGTCTTTTATGACTTCTCCCCTATAACCTAATGAACCTCCTTCATTAATAGAAAGCCTAATACCTTCATAACCTTTTCTTGGAGGATGTAATCTGAAAACAGGTTTCATATCAACATCATTAGCTTTAATTTCACCATTTATCAAAGATTTAGCAAGATCATCAATAGAAGAATAATCAGTATTTTCTTTTAAATATTCATCAGTGATTTTATTCCCACCGATGATTTCTCCTCTTTTAGCTATTATTTCTACTAATGTTTCTTGGTCTATTTCACCCCAAGTAATATAATCCTTAGCTTTTTGGAGCATACCTTCAAAATTTGGGTTTTCTTCTACTAAAACACCATGATTAATTCTATGTAACCTTAACATTTTTAAAGTATCAGCTATATCTTTATTAACACCAGTTGTACCTCTAACTCTAATAACAAAAAACATTGAATCACCTAAGTTTTTAATTAGAGCATACACCCATGCTCTTAAGATCTTTTTCACTTGCTTTAACTTTACTTAATCCTTTTAATGCTTCAAAAGTAGCATTTGCAAAGTTAACTGTAGTTTGAGTTTGACCACTTGACTGAGACCATACATCACCTATTCCTGCAAGCTTCATTAATGTTTTACCAACATCACCAATAGCTAAACCTACACCTGCTGGAGCAGGCATTAAAGTTACAACTACACTTCCAGTTTTACCATTGACTTTAAATGGTACTGTATGTTCTCTTCCACATACACAACCCCAGTCTCCACAGCCTCTTCTAACTTTTATAATATTATATTTAGCATTATCGACAGCTTTTCTAATAGCTGGTCCAACTTCACGAGCTTTACCTTGACCTAAACCAACATAACCATTTTTGTTACCTACTGCAACAATTACTCTGAAATTAACTTTTCTTCCAGATTTATGCATTCTTTGGACTAAATTCACATCCATAACTTCTTCTTCTAAGTCAGGGAGTAAAGCATCGATTATTTCCAATTCCATTATTGGGAGACCTTTTTCAAAAATTTCATCAATATCAGTAATGGTTCCTTTTTTAACCATAACTCCAACCTTTGTTTTAGGTTCCCAGTCTTCCATATTAAAACTCATAATTAGGCCTCATCAATTTTATTTTTAATTTCTTCAAAATGATTAGGTAAGTCTGTTACTTCAAGTCCTCTTTGAGAGTATCCTGAAAATTTTTCTTTAAGATCAGAATCATCTAAAGAATTAGCATAATTAGCTATAGTTTCACCAGATATACGATCATCCTCAGGTAAAACAGATTCTCCATGAGGAATATATAATCCTGCATCAGTAGCTCCTTTAAGAGCAGCAAAAACTTTAGAACCTTTAATAGAAGGTTTTAATCCTATATCAAAAACAGCTTCTTCAACACCTTTATCTAATGCTTTTTTACCACATAAATAAGCAGTTAAATAAGCTGCACTTGTATTACTGGTTCCACCTAACCAACCCATCTTCTGTAACTCTTTACTATGTGCAGATACAATGGTTTCATCACCATCTTTTCCAATATTAATTATTTGAGCTATTACATTAGCATTAGAAATTCTAATTACAAATCTAGATTTATCTAAATCAACTAATTTAATTCTAGCATTATAATCAGTTTTTCCTTCTCTTCTTCTTCTAAATGCTACTTTATATTTTGATCCTTGTGCCACTTATATTCCTCCTATTTAATTAAATCATGATCTCGGGCATAGGTTTTCATATAAGATTTACTTCTAAAGGCGCCACCTTTAGCCATTTTATACAGTTTACGATAAGTAGTAGCATCAATTTCTTCTGCTTCACGCATACTTTTTAAATCTTTTCTTAAAGCCCTGATAGTAGTCATCCAAGCTTGTTTTTTAGGAGTACGAGCATTTTTAGCTCCTTTAATACTACCTCTGCCTTTCCTTTTTCCTTTTTTCTTTTGTTCTTTTAATTTTTTTGACCTATAACTACTAATACCTTTTTTAGGTTTAGCTTTTATAACTTTTTGGTCTATTAGCTGCTTTACACCATCTCTTGTAATTGCCCTTGATACTTCTTCAATTTGTTCAGGATCAATCCAAACTCTATTAATCCCTATTTTAAGTATGCTTGCAGCTAATCTTTTTTGAGTAGTAAGATTCATAAAAAACCTCCGTATTCAGCATAGCTGATAAATTCGAAATGAAATTCGAATTCCCTTAAATTTTATTTATTTAATATTTTAATACCTAATTCTGATGCTTTATCTAACATCATTTCTTTCTTTTTTTTGCCGATTGTAGCACTTATTCTCCCTGCTTCAGTCTCAGGATCTAAGCTTTCTAAATCAGACATATTCTTAACAAGAACATCTTTAAATCCAGATGGATGAAGGCCCCTTGTAGTTTTAGGAGACCCATAACCAATAGAAGGCATAGCAGGTTTTCCTGCTTCATATCTTCTCATTTTGCTGGTTTTTCCTCTTGGACGTCTCCATTTTATACCTAATTTTTTATATCTGGCATATTCTTGTCTTTTGAATTTTTTCTTCATTAAATCACCGATAATCAGTATAAATTCTAATTTTTATCTACCAAATAAATTCCATCTTGGAATACCCTAGGATCTCTTCCTTTGATTTTAGTAGCTTGCTCTAAATTAGCCATTGTTTGACCAACATCTTCTTTGTTGACTCCAGTGATAGTTACTTCATCACCTTTTACATTGACTTTTGCAGTTCCTACAATTTTAGCAGATCTAGGATGTCTTTCTCCTAAAAAATTATCAATATTGACTTTATCTCCATTGACTTTAACAGTCATTGGAAAATGAGCAAATACTATCTTCATATTATAAGTAAAACCTTCAGTAACCCCAGTTATCATATTAGATATATGAGAACGAGTTGTTCCAATCATAGATTTATCTTTTCTCTTTGGAAAGCTTGTCTCTAAAATTATTTTACTATCTTCTTTTTTCATAGAAATATTAGGATATTTGAATCTTCTAGAAACTTCTCCTTGAGGTCCTTTAACAGTCACATTGTCTCCAATAGTAACATCTACACCTTTAGGAATAGCTATTTCTTCTTTAATAACAGCAGCTAGAACCATTTTATCACCTAATACATATAAGCCAACAAACGACCGCCGATACCTCTTTCTTTAGCCTCATTATGAGTCATGATGCCTTCAGGAGTAGTAACGATCAAAATTCCAAAATTCTTTGCTGGTAAATATCTTTTTTCAAATTTCTCAAATTCATCTTTTTTTACAGAATGACGAGGCTTGATAACACCACATTGATTAATATTACCTTCTAATTCTACTTCAAATCGTCCAGCCTTATCATCATCTATATATTCAAATTCCCCAATATAATCTTCTTTTTGCATTGTGCTCAATACATGCCCTATTAACTTAGATGCAGGAGAAATAGAACAAGATTCATTTACTTGAAGTTCATTATTCCTTATATTAGTAAGAGCATCTGCAAGAGGATCCATAAGAGTCATAATAACCACCTCTAATTATATTTTTTAAAACCTATTTTAGGAGCAAGTTCTCTAAAACATTGCCTACATAACATTAGTCCGTACCTACTAATCATAGCAGAATGATCTCCGCACCGACTACATTTTTTTGCTGCTTTTCCATATTTTCTTGGCAACATATCACCTTAACATTAAATTCCTTTGAAATTAACTAATTAAAATTAACTATATTAATATTAACTAATTAATATTAACTTGGAAATTTTCTTCCATATATTTAATAGTTTCTTCTTTTTTAACCATATGTCTTTCAGGAACTTTCTTTTGTTGAATTTTCCTTTTCTTTATTCTATAACCTGGTTTTTCAAAAGTAACAGAAACATTCATTCCAAAAATACCAATATCTGGATCATAACGAATCCCTGGAATATCAATATGTTCAGCTATTCCAAATGAAACATTACCTTGAGAATCAAATTGACTTTCTTTTAAGTTATTTCCAATTCCATCTAAAACCATTTTAATAGCTTTATTAGCACGTTCACCACGTAAAGTTATTTTACAAGCTATTGGTTGATGTTTTCTAATTCCAAATTCAGGATTAGTAACTTTAGAAAAAGTTTTAACAGGTTCTTGTCCAGTTAATTCAGTTAAAAGATTCATAGCTCTAGATAATCTTTCACCTGATTCTCCAACACCAATATTTAAAGTAGCTTTGGATATAATAACTTCTTCCATAGGATTCATCTATTTCCCTCCTGGAAGTGATATTGCAGGTTTATCTTTACCAATAACAAAAGCATAATCTTTTAAAGTAAGGAAATTATCTTTTTTATTGTTTTCAACGATAACGGTATTTGGATTTGATGATTTATTGATAATTATTTCAGTAATTTTTCCTATTTCACCAGTATGCTTACCACCAGTAATTAAAACCATAGCTCCTTCTTCAAATTTGAAATTATCATTAATTTCTTGATCAGGAATATTTAAACTAATTACATCTCCAACAGAAAAAGATTCATCTACAATCATATTTCTACCATCATGAAGATTTAATTGAGTTTTATTATCTTTAATAGTAGTTTTATCAGTGATTTTACACAATTTGAAACTATCATTTTCTTTTGAAATTGGATGAAGAGTTAATCTACCTTTCATATCAGGGAGAACTCTATAAACTTCTTCAGCTAGTGGAATTTGCACTACATCCATAAAACCAACAGGATATTTATAATCTTTTCTTGGTCTTCCATCTACCAATACTTTACCAGTATTAATAATTCTCTTAGCTTCTCTAGAATTATCAGCTATTCCTAAAATATCTCTAATTACAACTAATAAAGATAAAGAGTCTTCAATTGCATGAGGACCTGCTGCAGGTTTTACTGTCCAAGTATTTTCTTTTGGATGAATAGGCCAGCTTTTAGGTGCTTTAAATCTTTTAAGATGCTTTCTTGATCCCATTTTTGCCATATTATTCCTCCCTTTCGATTATTCTAGTTCTTCTTTCATCTTTTATATCAGCATCAACAATCATAAGATTAGATGGATGAACTGGTAAAAAAGCAGAGTTTCCATCAGGTTTACTCAAATTTACACCTTCAACAATAACTTTATAATTTCTGGTATCTATTTTTTCAACCTTGCCTTCATGATCTTTAAATTCACCACGAGTGACTTTGACTGTATCCCCAGTTCTAATAGGTAAAGATCTTTTATTATAATCTTCTCTTAAGTCTTTACTTAAAGTAACACTCATAATTTTACGACGAGCATGTAAAGGTGCATTATAAAGAGCTTTTCTTTGTTTTCTTGGTTGTTTTGACATTTTTCACATACTCCTTTATATCAATATACTTGCTGCACTTCCTACACTTGGCCATCTATCAGCTGCTTCTTTAGCAACAGGACCTCTTACTTCAGATCCTTTTAAAACTCCTTCAGGAGTTATTATAACAGCAGCATTATCTTCAAATTTTACTCGAAGACCATCAGCACGACGATATTCTTTTTTCTGCCTTACAACAACTGCATTGACAACTTCTCTACGCATATCAGCAGTTCCTTTTTTAACAGAAGCAACTATAAGATCACCAACACCTGCAACATCAAGTCTTCTACGTACTCCCTTATATCCTTTAACAGATATGATTTCGATTTCACGTGCACCAGTATTATCTACACAACTAAGACGAGCTCCAATAGGTAGTGATTTAGATACATTAGATGTGATCGCTTTCATTAATCTTCACCTTTTTCTGTATTTTTTACTTCTACTAAAACAAAATGTTTAGTTTTACTTAAAGGTCTGCATTCTGCAATTTTAACTGAATCACCAATATTTACATTGATACAATCAGGTTTATGAACATTAATTTTTGATTTCCTTTTTTCATATCTTTCATATTTTCTAATAAATTTATAGAAACTTCTTTCTACAGTAATGGTCCTTTCAGCTTTATCACTAGTGACAATGCCTTCTAAAATTTGCCCTCTAACAGGTAAAGTTCCATGAAATGGACAATTTGAATCATTACATTCAGTTTCTATTTGTTGAACATTAAGACCAACCATATTATCACCGATTATAATTTCTAATAATTTTTAATAAGCTAATTAATAATTTACTTAAAATATTCAATAATCATTATATTAACTATAATTTTTTATATCTTTTTTTAATTCTATCTTCAGGACGATTAAGCAAAATTTTACCATCAATTTCTACCAATTCGTTATTTGGAAGAAATAAATGAAAAATTGAAACATCTTTAGGAATCATTTTAATTTCAGATATTTTATTTATTTTATTTTTATCTTTGTTTTTTTTATCTGCAGATTCTATTTTTGTCTCAATTGAAATGGTTTTTTTTGTCTCATCTATGATATTTCCACTAATTCCAATTAAAGATTCATTTGAACTTTTAACAACTTTAACATATAAACCAATCAATTCATGATAAAAAACATTATTTGATGTTATCATAATACCATAAATAAAATGTCAATGAAGATTAATTTCTTCTTTTCTATCTTCTTTTTCTGTTGAATTTCTTATCAGAATCTCTAATTTCAATAGTATCGGAAGAAAAGCCCATATCTGATAAAACTTCTTTGACTTTTTTCTTATGGTCTCCTTGAAGTTCTATTTGACCTTTTTTAGCAGTTCCTCCACAAGCACACTTAGCTTTTAGCTCTTTAGTAAGTTCTTTAATATCAATGTCATGTTCATCTATACCTTCGACGATTGTCATTAGTTTCCCAAATCTTCGTCTAACTGTATATACTTTTACAGTTTGAACTTCTCTTGCTATTTCTTCACAAACACAGAGCTCTTCAGGAAGACCACATACATCACAGATTTTCATTTAGTTCTCCTTCTGTTTTTGATTCATAATTGTGAGAACACGAGCTATAGTCCTTTTAAGTTCTCTAATTTTCCCAGGATTCTCATTAACCCCAGCAGCTGCACTTTTAGAAATATTTTTGGCTAATTCTCCTTTGAGTTCAGTCAATTTTTCTTGAATGTCCTCAATTTCCATTTCCCAAATTTCTTTACTTCTTAAAATTGCCATTTATTTCAACTCTTTACAATAATAGATTCATTATTTAGAAGATTTTTCAGAATCTTCAGAAGAATCATTTTCATCTTCTTTGATTATTTTTTCTGCTGCTTCTTCAATAGCTTCTTCTTCTACTTCTTCTTCAGCTAATTCTTCAATAATTTCTTCTTTAGCTTCTTCTTCTGCAGCTTTTTCAGCTATTTCTTCAGATACTTCTTCAAGTTCTTCAATCTCTTCAAGTTCTTCTAATTCTTCAAGCTCTTTTTCTTCTTCAACAAGTTCAGAATCACTTGGTTCTTCATTATTTGATTTATCTTCAACTATTTCATCAGATGATTGATCAGAAGATTTTGTATTTTCTTCTTCACTTTCTTCCTTATTTTCAATAGTTTCTCCTTTTGGAGGAAGAATATCAACTTTATCAGGTAATATCGCTTCAGGAGGCATGATTCTTACAAAAATTCCTAAAACTCCTGGTTTTAGTTGTACAGTAGCAAAACCTTCTTTAACAAATCTTGTTGATGGTTCACCACATTTTTTAATGTAACCTTCTACAAACTTAGCAACAGCAGATCTTGAGCCTCTGATTTTACCAGATATAGTTACTTCTACACCTTGAGCTCCTGCACCCATTATTCTACGAATGGTTGAATAAGCTACTCGTCTAAAGTGCATTCCTCTTTGTAACATATTAGCTATTTTAGAAGCCATTATTTTAGGATTGAGTTCTGGTACATCAACTTCTTTTACTTCTACCTGAGGATTATCTAAGTCAAACTCGTTTTTAAGAGTATTAGTTATAGCTCTTACGGTTTTTCCACCTCTACCAATAACCATTCCTGGTCTTTCAGCATAAACAACAATCATTGTTCCTAGAGGAGTTACTTGAACATCCATTCCACCATAACCAGCTCTTTCAAGTTCATCTTCTAAATATTCGTCAATTTTAGTCCTTTTAAGGCCTTCAGTGACAAAATCTTTTTCAATCATTTAATTTAAGCCTCCCCTAAAACGATTTGCACATGAGTAGTTGGTGTATTAAATGGAGTTACTCTTCCAAATGCTCTTGGAATTCCTCCTTTAATAACAAATCCCCTATGGCTGGAAATATGTTCAATTTTTAAATTTTCAATATCCATACCTTTGTATTCTGCATTAGATTCAGCGTTTTCTAATATTTTTAAAATCTGAGTAGCTGCTTTTACAGGATAACGTCCACTCGGCCAACCTTTTAGTTCTTTTCTGTGACCTACTTTCTTATTATGTCTTTTAAAAGGAATAGCTTTCTTCATTTCAATTACTTCTTTTAAGTAATTTTTTGCTTTTTCAACTTCCATTCCTCTAACTGTCCTACATATTTCAACAGCATGTTTTGGAGAAATCTTAAGAGATCTGCCCATTGCACGAGCTGTTTTAGATTTATCTTCTGTTTTATAAGCATAATCAATATTTGCCATGAAATTATCTCCTATAAACTATATATATTAATATACATATATTCATTAAATCTATATTTAATCTCATTCTCCTTATTTAAGAGGTACAAACATAGATGAACGGGTTGCTCCCATACCGGGATCTCCATGTTGAACTCTCTGTCTAGTTGGTGCAAATTCTCCAAAGTAAGATCCAATCATTTCAGGAGTGAATTTTACTTCAACGAATTGTTTACCATTATAAATACCGAATATAGTGCCTACCATTTCTGGTAAAACAATCATATCCCTACAATGAGTTTTAATAACTAAAGGCTTTCCACCTTCTTTTTCTTCTTTTTTCAACTTTCTAAATTTATCCAGCACAATTTGTTGTCTTGGTAAAAATCCTCTTTTCAAAGACCTTCTTTGTCTTGCTGGTAAAATTTTCATTAAATCATCTAAAGACATATCTTGTAATTCCTCTAGAGTGTAACCTTGATATTTAAATACTTTTCTTGCCAAAAAGTCACCACCTTAATTTTATCTTCTCTTACCTGTCCTTTTAGCTGCAATAGAACCAACTTTTCTTCCTGGAGGTGCATGTCTTGAAATTGTAGTAGGTCTTCCAGGATGTTGTCTATTTCCTCCACCATGTGGGTGATCTACTGCATTCATAGCTACTCCTCTAACAGTCATAGATTTTTTACCCTTAGCTTTAAAGGCATGCCATCTTTTACCTGCTTTAAGGAATGGTTTGTCTTTTCTTCCTCCACCAGCTACAACCCCTATAGTTGCTCTGCATTTTGGATTGAAAGATTTTAACTCGCCAGATGGAAGTTCAATAACTGATTTATCAGCATCATGTGTAATTAAAGAAGCGTAAGTTCCAGAAGATCTTACAAAGCGTCCACCATCTCCTGGTCTGTTTTCAATATTGTAAATTGGAGTTCCTTCAGGAATTTCAGCTAATGGTAATGAATTTCCAAAAGCAATTGGAGCTGAAACCCCACATTCAATACTATCATCGATTTGAATGCTTTCAGGAGCCAATATGAATTTTTTCTCACCATTTTCAAATTTAACAAGAGCTATAGGTGCAGTTCTCCCAGGATCATGGATAATATCCGCTACTTTCCCTTTTAAACTACCTTCTTTCTCTAAATTATCATAAGCCCTATAGGTAATCTTATCTTTAAAACGGTGGGAAGCACTACGATAAGCAGGAGTTCCTCTTCCTCTTCTTTGATGTATCAATCGTTTTCCCATTTTATTTTCTCCTAATTTATTTCTCCTTATTTCTCATAATTCTACTATTATATAATTGCATTATAATTAAATTCATTATTAATTATATTATTATAATTATATGTATATTTTATATGATTATTCTATTAGATAATCTCCTATTAGAATAAGATACTCTCCTATTAGAATACTCCCATTTTAACAGCTACATCTTCTGCTTTACTTTCTTCTAACAGAGTAATATATGCTAATTTATATCCTTTTGAATTAATATGAGTATTTACACTTTTTACTTTTTCATCAAATAACTTTTCAAAAGCATTTTTAATAGAAGCTTTATTACTTTCTCTTAAAACAACAAATGTAAGCTCATTATTTTGATCAATTAAATTCATGGTTTTTTCTGTAACATGAGGTTTAACAATAACTGCATATGGATCCATAATATCAACCTTCTTAAATTATTCCAATTTATTTATTGGAATAATCCTCCTAACTTTTCAATTGCAGATTTAGTAAATACGGTTAATCTACCTGGATGAGTACCTGGAGCTAATAATTCTGCATTAAGATTATCTACAGTTACAACATCAACACCAGCATGGTTTCTTGCACCTAAGCTAATTCCTTTATCCTCATCTACTACTATTAAAGGCCCTTTAGTTTTCTTATATTTACGACCTCTCATTTTTCCTTTACCTGCTCTGATTTTTTTACCTTTTTTAGCTCTAGTAATATCATCAAAGATACCTAAATTCTTGAATATTTCACGAGTTTCTTTGGTTTTCTTTACAGAAGCTAATTCATCATCGACAATTAAAGGTAATTGAGGTACATTTTCTATTTTATGTCCTCTTTCTTCTACTAAATCAGAATTAGTAGTAGCTGCAATAGCTGATCTAATTGCAAATCTTCTTTCTTTTACATTTATCTTTTCATGATAAATTTTTTGAGGTCTTGGAGGATGTGCTCTTCTTCCACCAATAGCCATTGGAATAAATGCTGCTTTAGAACCATTTTTAATTCTTGGCACCATAGCTGCTCCTCTACCAGAACCCCAAGATTCTGCAGTAGTTCTCTTACCTGCCATTGGATCAGATCCCCAAGGTTGTATTCTTGCTGTTTGTGAAGAAATAACTGCCCTTTTAATTAAATCCGGTCTGTATTCTTCATCAAAAATAGCTGGAAGTTCAATTTCTTCAGCTGTTTTTCCATCTACTGAATAAACATTAATTTTCATGATAATTAGACCCCTTGCTTAGATTTTGTACTTATGTAATTAATTTGAGGTGCTTCATTAGACTTTCCATGAGGTCTCATAGCTTTTCTAAGTATAACTAATCTTTTACTTGGACCTGGTAATGATCCTTTCATTAAAATATAGTCGTTTTTAACTAAACCATATTTAACAAATCCACCTTCTGGATTTACAGCATCAACATCATCTGCTTCTCCAATCTTCAAGATTTTTTTGTTATATTCAGTTCTTTTATGATATCCCATTTGTCCTGCTTGAGGAACAGTCCACATAGTTCTTGAAGGAGTCCATGGACCCATAGAACCTATATGTCTTTTTTTACTACTTCTTGCAGCTTTACCATACTGTATCCTAATTCCCCATCTTTTAACAGGCCCTTGGAATCCTTTTCCTTTAGTGATACCAATAGAATCCACTAATTGACCATCAGCAAATACATCACTTGCTTTAACTTCAGTTCCAATAAGTTCAAGAGCAGTATTGAGTTTTTCTTCAATGGTTTTGCCGCCTATACCACATTCAAATATCTCAGGTTTTTTCTTAGGAACACTTGTAAGTTTTGGATTAGTATGAACTAATAACTTAATCTCATCTGTGTATTCCAATGCTTCTTGAATTTTTGAAATAGATTCTTCTTTATTGTAATTTTTTGGAAGTGAAATCTTCCGTGAGAGTTCTTCATCTAAGTTTTCTGAAAGAACCTCAGTAATAGCTTTAAGCCCATAATTAGTTTTTTCATATGCACGAACACCCATTACAACAACAGGCGGTACTTCTAAAACAGTTACAGGGGTGAAAACTTCCATTCCACTTGTAGGTGAATTTTTATCATTATCTACCATCATAGCATGAGTCATGCCTACTTTATATCCAGCAAACCCTAAGATTTTAGGCTCATCTTCGTGAGGCCAAGCCTTAATTCTTGGAGTTTCTTTAGCAGCCCTTTTTCTAGGACTAAATGCCACTGATCCTTTTCTTGGCTGGTGATGTCTAACCATTTTTTACCTCCTTATCTTTACACTTATTTGCTTTACTCATTTTACAAACTTATTTACAATTTCCATGATTAATTAAAATAATTAACATTACTTAATTATATTACATTGAATATTGTTTTTTTATATTATATTACTTTTTTATTGATTTTTATTGGTTTTTTTAATAATTATTTATATTATAATAATATTATTATAATAGCATTATAATATTTATTAAAATTCTTTATTATATTAATAAATAGCAATAACATAATTAAAATATTAATAAAGATCATTAAAACCATAACTAGGTATTAACAATAATTATATCTATTAAATATCTATTAATATATCTATTAACAATATTATCGCTAAATAAATATGAAATTTAGCTATTTTAGCTTTAAATATAGCTATTTCATATGAGACTATCATATGAGCCTAAATCATTGATTTAGTTCATTGATTCAGCAATAGATTTACTACTGATAGAGTGGAAATAACAGCTTCCTCAGTCCTTACAGTTTCTGTTCCTTGATTTGGAACCATATTAACTTTAAGAGTATCCCAAGAGGGACTTTCAATATTATCATCTAAAGATGAATAAGGACCACCAAATAATATAGCTATACTATTTGACTGCTCTATCTTTGATTCAAATTCATTAAAAATAGTATTTAGATTATCAGCATATCTTGTTGTTTCAATAACAAGATTTGGTTTAACTAATTTTAAGCTATTTTTAAGACTTTTTTTAGTGGATAATGTCTTATAACCCCAGTAAACGTCATCTGGTTCATCAGGTGTGACTATTACCTCTTTAGCTAACTTAGTGATTTTAAAGCTAAATATTTTATTAACACTAAGCTGTTCTTTGCAAAAAGCAAGGTCTTCCATTCCTATATCAATAAAGGTTCCTTTCTTATTTCTTTTAACCGTGAAACCCATTCTAAAATCCCCAACTTCAGGAGTTGAGACAGGGTGATGCGGTGTTCGAAGAGGCGGGAGAATCCCAACATGTTTGAGACTTGATTTGATTGGAAAAGCTTTTTTACGAAGATATTGAGGAGTATTCATAAACTCCAAGATCTCAGCCATGAAATCTCCGTCTTTGCTATTTTTCTCAATCCCACTTTCGTTATTAACAGAAAGATCTTTATATATAACTACCTGATTCACATTAAAAACAGCTAACACTCTACCTATGACTCCAATTTTAGAAGTCTTAAGTCTTAAATCGCTAGTTTCGCTTAAAAAAGAATCAGGCAAAAATACAGAAACCTGTTTTTCTTGCATTTGTCAATATTTATTAATTTATATATATAAATCTTTTGAATATTGACATAGCTATCACTAAGTAAATACAAACTCAGTATTATATCAATTATAACACTGGTAGCGCTAACTACTTAATTATTTCTCATAATTATTTTAATAATTCTACAAATATAATTCTATAAATTTTTATAAAAAATTTTATAGTTATTTATATTTTATTATATTCAATTGAATATAATATTAAAATATTTAATCTAATCAGTATTTAAACCTTACTAAAATATTTTTATAAAAATAAAAAATTAAGTGAAAATTAAATTTTTTATAACTCAAGAATATTAAAAAAATAAACAAAATATGCGAATAGACAATAAACCTAAATTTACTTGTAATATAAATCAAAATTTAGAGCAGATTGTAGAATTGTATTTTCAAGAAAAGATAATTAATTATTTTCAAGACAAACAAGCAAAAAATTGGAAAATCAGCACATTAAATGATTTAATTAAAATAAGTTCTGGAAAAAGACCTTTAAATAAAGTTAATTTAAAAAATAATGAATTTAATATTCTGGTTCTTGGTGCAACTGCTATTAATAGTTATACTAATAAATTTAGTTATGTTAATCCAATATTATTGGTTGGAAGAGTTGGCACATTAGGAGTTATTCAAAGAATCAATTTTAAATCATTCCCCTCAGATAATACCCTAGTAATTTTGTCTGATGTTTATGAATATGTTTTTCAAATGTTAAAAAGAATTAATTATGAAATCTTAAATATTGAATCTACTCAACCTTAATCACCCAAACAGCATTAAAAAATACTAAGATCATTATTCCTCCAAAAAAAGTTTTAATTCATTTTGAAAATTTTGCAAAAAGAATATATTCACAAATTGAGCTATTTAATAATGAAAATCAAAAATTAACT
Source organism: Methanobrevibacter sp. (assembly GCA_031261945.1). Taxonomy (GTDB): domain Archaea; phylum Methanobacteriota; class Methanobacteria; order Methanobacteriales; family Methanobacteriaceae; genus Methanobaculum. The sequence goes on along the minus strand of JAISIQ010000156.1, from coordinate 569 downwards.
AAAATAAGAGATATATTGATTCCAAAATTAATGTCTGAGGAGATTAATGTTTCAAAAGTAGAAATTTAATGTAAAAACTTAAAAAATAGTAAGATGTAATAAATTAACTGTAAACATTAGCTCTTAAACCAATTTCATGAATTATAATGATACAATCTAATTCATCTATCTCAAATATAATTCTATATTTTCCAATCCTTATTCTTCTAATAGTTTGAGGTAGACCTTGCAATTTCTTTGTTTTTTTATAAGGATCTTTTGGAATATCATATATTCCTTTTTTAATTCTAAGTTTAAGCTCATTATCTTTTAATTTCTTTAAAAATTTATAAGGTTGTCTTTGAAATTCAATTTTATAAGCCAAACACTTTGTCGAATCCATCTTCATCAACAATTATTCCTTTGCCTTTCACATGGTCTTTTTGTGATTTATTTATTCTACTTAATAATCCACATTCTTTAAACTCTAATTTTAAAGTATTTTCATTAAAACCTTGAAAACTTAAGTTTTTTGTTTCAAATTCTTTTATTAATTTTTCGGGTAATGGAACTTCAATCATGATAATCAC
>JAISIQ010000109.1 GCA_031261945.1 Methanobrevibacter sp. | reverse complement strand
AGGTTTTTCAACATCTAATATCCAGTTTTCAATTGTCTGATGAGAAATATTGATTCCGGTATCGTTTTTAACTCTTTGAGCCACTTTACGAACAGATCCATAAAATAAACCCACTAATTCCAATGTTTTCTCTTTAAAATCTAATGTAAAATTACTATTATCCTCAACAATACTTTTAATATCAGTTATAAACTCTTTATCGCATTTTTTACACTTATATTTTTGTAAGGCTGCATTAACTTCTCCTTTATCATAATAATATAATTTACGATAGTATAAAGCATTTAAATTAATTGATGTTGAGTTACACTCTGGACAATAAGGATTTTTCATTTCAATTCGTAAAATTCCTTTACTATTCCATGTAATTAACTGTTTAGAATCTTTTTCATTGGATTTTTTCTCAACAAGGTTATTAGCAACATATTTTGCTAAATCTTCGGAAAAATCACAAAGTTTATAAGTCTGTTCATCTAAATTAATAAGTGGAGCATTTGTTTTTGTACTTGTCATACTTAAATATATGCTCCATTAAATATATAAGTTTTACTGTCTTATTTTCTAAAAATAAGCGATGTGAATTATTTTTTAATATACAGCTGAATTTTTTGTAAAAAATCAAAAACAGCAAAGTTTTTGACACAGCCTTTTTAAAGAATAATATAAGATATAAATAACTTATGAGGAGTATAATATCATGAAAGTTGAAGCTATTGAAAAAATTATAAATGATTTAGATGAGTACAATTCTGAAAATGATGTATCTGAGAGTAAAATTACAATAATAAGCAAAAATGGTGCTAAAATAATTGGATTACACACAGATTTTTTTCCAATGGAAATAGAAGATGATTTGTTAAATATTGTTGGCAGTGATCATATAGCTATAATTAATGTTGATATTGATGAGATTTTCGCAATTAAATCAATTGATGTTAAAGAGATTAAAGAATAATTTATTTTTTTATAATTTTTTTACCTAAAAAATTAAAACTCTATTTTAACTATTTAAAAGATAATAATGGACAAAAAAATAATCGTAATTATCTAAATATTAAAATAAATAGCTAAAATTATAATATTTTCGAAATTAAATATTTTAAAACAAGTATTTAAAAAATAAATAAATATAACGGACCTGGAGGGATTTGAACCCTCGATCTACGGATTAGGTCATGTTTGTAGAGTTTAATCTATTTTAAAACTATTTTTATTTAGTATTTTTATATAAATATATTATTCATGCTCCATTTCATCTTCAAACTCGTTAATTATTTTTTTTAGAAAAATTTCAACTCTTTCCTCAGTTTCAGGATAGTTTAAAATTTTATCGACTCTAGTTTTAATATCTTTTTTATCTATATAATTGTAGATATCTTCGTTTAATTTTACATTTGTTTTCTGAGAACCATCAGAAAGATTAACAATATAGTTTTCCTTTAGGAATGCAATTAAAAACATGATTAATCCTTTATCTGTAGATAATAATTTTTCAACGAAATTATTAGCTTTTTTAGGAGCTAAATCTTTCCAAAATTGAATAATATATGCTAAATTTTGATTTTCTTCTAATTTTTTTTCTTTTGCAAAATTATCTAATTTCTTGATCACTATGTTTTTTAATTTTTGGGTATGTGAATCATCAATTAGTCCTGATTCTTTCCTATTTTTTTGCCATATATAATGTAAATATATCCAAATACTATTTTGGGGATTTTCTATAGAATATTTTAATATTTCAAATCTAGTTTCTTTATCTTCTACATTTTTTAATAAATTATCAACTATATATTCAACCTTAACATAATTAGGTAAACTTAAGAAACCTTCTCCATTTTCAACTTCATCTCCAATGTCAAATAGTGAGAATATAATATTTTGAATTTCAGTATTTGTAAATGTTGATAAATCATTTTCACTATAATTCAAAAGTTTATCTAAAAATAAACTCATTTTATTTTCTTTATTAATTTTAATGAGTTGTGATTTAAATTTCTCTTCACTTGTTTTTGTGGAAATTATTTGTTCAAAATCACCATTTGAAATAGATTCATCTCTAATATTAAGTTCAAAATACTTATCAAAATGGTGTAAACTACATATTCTTAAATGTGCTTTCCATGTTCTACTAGAACCTTCTCCATATTTATCGAGTTGAGGGAATAAAGACGAAATGATTAAGGATATAGTGTTTTTTAATTCTTCTTCTGTATCTCCAGTAAGTTTATCAATTAATTCTTCTTTTTCTTCATTCGAATTATTATTAAAAATTAATGATTTATTCTCGTATATTTTTTCAAATGTTGGTAGCTCAAATAATTGTAATGCTGTTATTTTAATAAAATCAACATGGTTCACTTCATTTTCAACATTATCATAATTGAAATTTAGTAAATTACAATACCTGATTATATCTCGAATATTATTAAATAAATTACCTAATCCATTATAATAGATACTTATAAATTCTTCTTCATTTAATTTAGGGATTATTTTTACTAAATTATTGAATAGTATTATTTTTAAATCTTCTTTGTTAATTTTAGGAATATCTAATGGAATTTGGATAATTTTTTCTAAATATTCACGCCCTTTTTTGTTTTGTGTTTTATCTAAAGATTTTGAAACAACTTCTTTATCATATGCTAAAAGATATAATGTATAATCAAAAGCAGCGACTAATTTAACTAGTTTGAATATTTGTTCAGTTTCCATATCTGATAATCTATCAATATCATCAATGATAAAGATAATCCTGATTTTATTATCTTTAATATAATTGTTTATATCTTCTTTTAAATCTATAATATTATCATCTAATGAATTATAAATTTCTATTGCATTATTAATGTATTTTTGTAGTCTAGGTACAGCTTTTAGAGATTTTTTTAAAGCAACCTTATCTTTAATCGACATTTTTGACGCGACGTTGTCGTGCAAAGAAACAGAATATTTTTTAATGGAGGCAATAATCTTATTTTTTTCAATTTTATCCATTATATTTTTATTTTTTGATTAAGCAATAATCATTGTATTGAAAAATTCATTAATAAGTTCTTTTTGATTGGAAAAATACCATGGATTAAATTTAATTAAAATCAAATTTTCGTCATGATTTTTATTTATTGCTTCCACTACCATTTTTAATATGGAAGTTTTTCCACTTCCCCATTCTCCTGAAAGTCCAACCACTAAACTTTCTTTACTTCTATAATTAAATATTTTAGAAGATAATTGTTCAGCATATTTCGCCCTACTTAGTTTATCATCTTCTTTTGTATTAATTGAAACATCTCTAAAAATTTCAGAATTCATATTTTTCCTTTTTTATTTTTATAAATTAAGAATATAAAATATATTTTTATTTAATTATAATTAAAAATTTCTTTATATTTATCTATAATGGAGTAAGTTAATTATTTTTTTTCATTATTTATTTTATTTAATATTTCAGCACGCTGATTTTTAGGCACTTTTAGAAATTTTAAGAGATCCTGAAGTTTTTTCATATGATGAAAGAGAACATATTATCATGATTTCATTAGATACTAAATTTAAGCAGATATTCCCGAGAAAAGATGTCGATGTTAGTAGGAAAAAACAGTACATAAATGTGTTGAGTGAGGTATATACAATTACGAATAAAATACATTCTCAACTCGTAAGTGAGGCTAAAGAAGAAGAACAACCATACTTACACAATGGTGTGCCTTGTATTAAAGATATTAGTGATAGAAAAATAACTTTTTATCTTTATAATTATTATGAGTATCTATTAAAAAAGAATATTATTGATGCTACCATTAATTATAAACTAAGTTGCCTAAGAGCTTTTTCATATTGTATATTTTTTTAATATCTAAGTTTAAACATTGTTTAGATAACTTTCAGTTTTGATGATATGAAATTTTAGGAACTAAGAGAATATACAATATTGTTAATTATATATTTTTAGGGCAAATATCTTCAAATTCACATTTATTGCATAGAGGGTTGCTTTTACATATATCTTTTCCATGACCCCATACTACAACATCAAAAATTCCAGGAAAATCTGGGTTCATTTCTCTAGCTTTTTCAATAACTGAATCTTTATCTTTCAATGATTTAACGAAACCCATTCTTTTAAATACTCTAATAACATGAACATCTGCTGAAATGTCAATATAACTTAAATCACTAATATTAATTTTATAGTCTCTGCGAAGTATATTTACAGCCATTGTTGATATTTTTTGCCCAACACCTTTAAACTCTTCAAATCGTTTAATTAACTGTTTAGCAGTTGGATTATCATCCCATATCTTGGAAGCATCTCCACTATACTTATTTTTTATATCTTGAATTCCACTATAAAAACATTCTGCCATTACTCTGTTAAATCTATGTAAACTTTTACCATCTGAACCTTTCTCAAATATTTTATAATAATAATCTTGACTTTTATTTGCAAATAAAGAAAAGTCTTTTCCACCTAAACAAAGAGCTATCTTACGAGGCAAATCCCAAGCTTGTTCTGCAGGAATTTGGCGATCCATTATTGCTCCTAAAACAAATAAATGAGGATAATTTTTAAATTCTTCCATACCAGATGGTCGCCCTTCAACATTATCTAAAGGAACATATTCTAAGAATTCATTTTCTTCTTTTTCTTTACATATTTTTAACAATATTTCCTCTAATTCATTAACCATAGTATCATTCCCTAAACTATTTTAGAATTAGGCTTTGTAGAAAATGTGTTTTTATTTTTTTCACTTGAAGTTGAACTAGGTGAAAAATTTTAAATAATTACAAAAGAATTGTTCTTTTTATCATAAGCTAAAGTATCTATTTTCAAATGATCAATGGAAAATTCATTTTTTATACATTTTAATCCAAAAATACTTCCTAAATTCTTATTTATAAGGTTGTGTAAGGGTTTTTCTTTACCAATAGGTGTTTTACTAATGTGTGTTAAGTTGTTATTAGAATCATGAAAACCACTTTAGATTATTTATTGCCAACTCATTATTAAAAAACTATTTAAAAAATAAGAGAATAATACGGACCTGGAGGGATTTGAACCCTCGATCTACGGATTAGAAGTCCGTCGCCATATCCAGACTAGGCCACAGGCCCCGTTAAAAATTGAAAAATGTAAAATGTTGTTTATAAAAATTTTTTATTTTTATAACTTTAAAAATCTTTGATTTTTAGTTGTTATTAAAAATAGCTATATTACTAAAACAACTATTCTATAATTTTACAAAACTAGTATTTAAACTTTAATATTAAAATCAAAAAAATATCTAAAAAAGTAATAAAAATGAAAATAGCTATTATTTCAAAATAGCTATTTACATATAAATAGGAGGTTGTGGTTCTTTTTTAACCTCTTCAGCTAATTTTTGTAGTCTTGATTCGATTCCTTCAGCTTCTTTTATCAGAGGGCCATTATCAACTTCTAATCCAGTTATATTATTAAGAGTTTGAACAACATCTGCTGCAGCTCGTGGATCTGGATATTGGCTAAGGGTCTCTGCAAGTATGCAAGTTGCAGGAATGTTTTTAATAGCTGTCTGAGTAAGTAAAGTTCCAGATATTCCATTTAGATTTCCCATTGGAAGTATTGGAATATTTTGTTCTTTTAATGCATCTAATTTATCTTTTGAATTAGCTACTGCAGATGCAGGATTTGTTTTTTCCCGAACAATTGCACTATTAAAAGTTATTAGCTCTTTACTATTGTTTTTGTCCATCCAATCAACAATTGAATTTGTCATATCAAAAACAACATTTTGTGGAACTATGAAATCTGATAAAAATAATACTATTCCTTCACTTTCATATATTCTAAAAGGATGTAAAGCTAATCCATTATATAAAACAGCTAAAGGAGGAAAATATTTAGATTCAATATAACCGATTTCTCGCATTTTTAAAGCATCTACAAGTAACCAACCAATTATATTTCCAATTAGTCCAGCTCCAGGTGATCCTTCTAAAACAATTGCATCTTCAATATCTTCAGATACTATTTTACAACATTCAGTCGTTGTTTCCACTATCATCAAATCAGTCCCTTTATTTAATTGAAAATAGCTATTCTATACTAAACTGAGATTTTTTCCAGTTTTAACATCAATTTCAAGACCACTAACTATTTTTCCATCTTTATTTAGAAATGGAACATACCAATTTCCATTATCTAATTTTTCAGGATTTCCAGTTTCATGTTCTGGTTCTGTATTATAGCTATTAGCTATTTCTTTTACTTTTTCATTATTTATCATATGGTCCGCCTCATTTCATAGGTTAATAAGTTTATTTTATTATCCTAAGCCTATATAATTACCTTTGGAGTCTATTTCTGCTCCGCCCATTAAGTTTCCATTTTTATCATAGATAGGAACAATCCAATTTCCATTAGATGATTTTTTTGGTGTTCCAGCATAAGCTCCTGGTTCTCCAATGTATTTTGTAGCTATTTGTTTGGCTTCTGAAGAAGCTATTCCAGATCCTCCGCTACTTCCTCCGCCATTACCATTGGAGCTACTTCCTCCATTACTTGAAGCTGAACCGTCGTTTGATCCTCCACCTGTAGAGTCTCCTTCACCTTCACTAACACTAGTATCTACAGTTTCTGAAGGTGTAAAACCTTCTAAATTTGAAAATACACTGTCATTAGGGTTAAGGACTTGATAAGCAGTTACTCCTCCAGCTATACATAAAACTACAATAACTGAAATAATAATATTTGAATTTTTCAATAGTGTCACCTCTTAAAATCACAAAACATATTGTTTTTATAAATACTAAATATTTTTTTAAATTTATTTATCTTAGAAATAAATATATGATTATTATATGGTTAATATAGTATTTATAGATTACTTTTTCCTTAAATTTTTTATATTTCTTTTTAAATTATTTATCATGATAAATATGGTAATAATCATGATTTAATATAATATGATAATAAATATGATATTAATATGATATTAATTGGAATTTTTATTACTTTTTATTATTATTTTTTTTATCATTATCATCATTATCATTATTAATTATCATCATTGTCATTATTATTTTAATTATTATTATTAATTTTATTATTAATTAATGATATTTTTATTAATTATTTTTATTTTTATTTTTATTATTCTTATTATTCTTATTATTTTATTAATTTTATTCTATTTTATTCTATTATTTTTATTTCGATCGTATTTCTATTATTTCTATTAATTATTTTCATATTCCTATTATTCTCATTATTCCCATTGTTCCTTTTACTCCTATTTTTGTAGTTTTATTTTTTGTAGCTTTATTGCTTCATTATTCTTTAATCAGCCTATTACTTGATTTAATCAATGGGATAAAATTTTGATATACCTAAGGAATTCTTATCATATATAAATGTTTCTTTTTGTTTCAAAAGAAAACTTTATTAATATACATTCATAGATAAATATAATTGTTATTTTCTAATTTTTAATAAATAAAGAGGTGACACATTTGAGCGAAAAAATAGTTATATCTCCGACATCTCGTCAGGAAGGACATGCAGAGCTTGTCATGGAAGTCGATGATGCAGGGATAGTTACCAAAGGGAGATACTTTAGTATAACTCCTGTTAGAGGCTTAGAGAAGATTGTAACTGGTAAAGCACCTGAAATGGCTCCAGTTATTGCCCAGAGAATTTGTGGTGTATGCCCAATTCCTCATACTCTAGCTTCCGTAGAGGCAATGGACGACTCATTAGATATTGAGGTTCCAAAAGCCGGTCAATTGTTGAGAGAGCTAACTTTAGCTGCGCATACTGTAAACAGTCATGCAATACATCACTTTTTAATAGCTACTGATTTTGTACCAGAAAACTTGTTTGCTACTGCTGTAGAAAGCGTTTCTGAAATCAGAAAAAACATGCAATATGTTGTTGATATGGTAGCTGGTGAAGGTATCCACCCATCTGATATTAGAATTGGTGGTATGGCTAAAAATATTAGTGAATTAGCTAGAAAAAAATTATATTCAAGATTAAAAGCTTTAGTTCCTAAAGTAAATGATCATGTTGATCTTATGGCAGGCTTAATAGCTGATAAAGACTTACCTAAAGGTTTAGGTGTCCATGATCAACCTATTATGGCAAGTGATAAAATCTATGGTAAAAGAGATTTCTTTGACTTAGATAGATTTACTGAAATTATGCCTGAAAGTTGGTATGATGATGCTGATATAGCTAAACGTGCTTGTTCTACAATCCCATTATATGATGGAATTAATGTAGAAGTAGGTCCAAGAGCAAGAGCTGCTAAATTCGGAGGATTCTCTGAAAAAGGTGTAGTTGCTCAACATATGGCTAGAGCAATAGAAATGAAGACTTATTTATCTAGAGCAATAGCTATTTTAGATGAGTTAGATACTTCAGCTCCTGTTTATGCTGATCATGACCCAAGAGGAACAAATAAACTCGGTATTGGTGTTATAGAAGGACCAAGAGGAACCGATATTCACATGGCACAAGTTGCTGATGGTAAAACCCAATATTACAGTGCTTTAGTACCTACTACTTGGAATATTCCAACTATGGGTCCTGCAACTGAAGGTTTCCATTATGATTACGGACCTCATGTTATACGAGCTTATGACCCTTGTTTATCCTGTGCTACTCATGTAATGGTAGTAGATGATGAAGACAAGAGTGTTATTAAAAATGATATGGTAAGACTCTAATTGTAATAAATTTCATTTATAAATTTCATTATAATTAATCAAAGGGAATTAATAAAGGGAATAATATGCCTTATGATGCAGAAACATTAGTTGTTGGATGTGGAAACGTCCTCTTTAAAGATGATGGTTTTGGACCTTCAGTAATTAATGCATTAGAAGAATATTTTGAAGATAAAGATATGCCAGAAAGCACAATGTTTATTGATGCTGGAACTGGTGGAACACACTTTGTATTTACTCTACCCAATGAAAGTTGGAAAAAGTTAATAGTTGTTGATGTTGTTGAGTTCAAGGCAGAACCTGGAACTTTGAAAATATTCTCTCCTTATGACATGCCAAAAGGAGCATATGAAAATGCTCACACATGGCCAGTTGAAGAACCTCTACATGATTTAGCTAAAGATATAGAGGTTATTATTGTTGGCTGTAAACCTAAAGAGATTTCTGCACCAAATGTTGAAATGGGTTTAACTGAACCTGTTGAAGCAGCAATTCCCAAAGCCATTGAAATGATTTTAAAAGAAATAGGGGTTTAGCAATGTTTGAAAAAATAAAAAGATTCTTTGGATTCGGAAAAAAACAAACAGCTGAAGCTGAAGCTAACCCAGAAAAGCCAAAAGATGATAAATCTTCACAACAGGAGGTTGGAAAAGTGGCTGATAAACCAAAAATAGGATATTTCCATTTAAGTGGATGTACTGGTGATGGAATAGCATTAACTGAAAATTATGATATTTTAGCTGAGTTACTCACTAATATGGTAGATATAGTTTATGGACAAACCTTAGTAGATGTATGGTATGATGATGAAAATAACCCATATGCTATTGATGATATGCCAGAAATGGACTTAGCATTAGTAGAAGGTTCTGTCTGTTTACAAGATGAACATAGTTTACATGAACTTAAAAAATTAAGAGAAAAAGCAGGATTAGTATGTGCATATGGATCTTGTGCAATGAATGGTTGTTTCACTAGATTTTCAAAAGGTGGACAACAAGCTCAACCTAAACATGAATCCTTTGTACCAATAGCTGATTTGATAAAAGTTGACTTAGCAATCCCAGGTTGCCCAGTTTCTCCAGAAATTGTAGCTAAATCTGTAGTTGCTTTAATTAACGGAGATATGGATTACTTACAACCTATGTTAGATATGGCAGCTTGCTCATCTAACTGTGGATGTGACTTACAAACTAATATAGTCAACAAAGCTCTTTGTACTGGTTGCGGAACCTGTGCTATGGCTTGTCAAACAAGAGCTATTAAAATGTTAGAAGGAAGACCAGAAGTTAATAAAGACAGATGTATCAAATGTGGTGTTTGTAATACTCACTGTCCACGTAGCTGGTTCCCTGAAGACAGAATCAAACAGGACTTAGGACTATAGGAGGATTAAAGATGGTATTAGGAACTTATAAAGAAGCAATATCTGCAAGAGCTACTGATAAAGCAATCCAAAATGTCGCACAAGACGGTGGAATTGTCACAGCTTTATTATCCTATGCATTAGAAGAAAAGATTATTGAAGGAGCAGTAGTTGCTGGACCTGGTGAAGAAGAATGGAAACCAGAACCTCTCGTAGCTATGACTCCAGAAGAACTTATCTCTGCTGCAGGAACTAAATACACATTCTCTCCAAATGTTTGGATGTTAAAAGAAGCTGTTAGACAATATGGTCTTGAAAAAGTCGGAACTGTTGGTATTCCATGTCAATTAATGGGAATCAGAAAAATGCAATCTTATCCATTTGGAACAAGATTCATAGCTGATAAATTAGCACTTATTGTTGGTATTTTCTGTATGGAAAACTTCCCACGTGCTTCATTAGAAACTTTTGTCGATGAGAAAATGAATTCTTCATTGGAGTCAGTTGAAAAAATGGACATAGGTATGGGTAAATTTATAGTAAATACTCAAGATGATGAGCTTAACATTCCATTAAAAGAAACTCATGGATATGAACAAGCAGGATGTAATGTCTGTAAGGACTACACAGCAGAACTCGCTGATGTATCTACAGGATCTGTAGGTTCACCTGCTGGATGGTCCACTGTTTTAACAAGAACCGATACTGGTGCTTCAATATTCAAAGATGCAGTTGATGCAGGAATTATTGAAACCAAATCTATGGATGATGTTAAACCTGGACTTGGCTTACTTGAAAAGCTATCTACTTCCAAGAAAGATAAATCACAAAAAGAAATTGATAAAAGAAGAGATATGGGACTTCCTGTTCCATTCTAATTTCTTTTATTCTTTTTTTTATTTTTTTTATTTAATATTTCTAATTTTATTTATCTAATTCTTATTTAATTCATAGTTATTACTTAATTTTTCTTAATTTTCATTATAAGTATTTTTATTAAACTATTTTTATTTTTAAAAGAAGTATTTATATTATTTTTAGATTAGGATTATAATTATTAATATTATTAATATCATAATTATTATAATTATTAACATCCTTAAAATTATTGCCATTATTAAAATTAGTATTATTTATATTATAATTAGTATTTTTACTATCTTTACTATTATTTCTATTATTGAGAATATTAATAGTAATATTAATAGTAATGGTAATAGTAGGGGTAATCGTAGTTGTAATATTAGTAATAGTAGTAATAGTAGTAATAATATTATTAGTATTAGTAGTTATATGGATATTATTAGCATTATTAGCATTATTGGTAAGCTATTAAAGGATTAATAGTAGTATTATTATTAATATTAGAATAACTATTTAGTAAAATTTTATAATAGCTATTTAGTAATAATTTTACATCCATCAGCTTCAACAATTACAGTATGTTCTTTTTGAGCAACCCAGCTATTTGCTTTTTCTTTGAGTGCAGGGTAAGGATAAATAGCCATAGCTTGAGATAGCTGACGCAGAGAGCTATTTAGTCTATTTGCATTGAACTTTTCTGTTAACCATCGTGCTGAGAAGTGAAAGTGAGGATAATTTGTTTTTATTTCATCTAAGACTTTTTTGGTTTGAACCATTCTAAATGGTTTGTCTTTCATAAATTTGTATATATATGTTCCTTTAGCATCTCCAACCCAACCAACACCATCTGTTACAAAAGGTTCAATAGCTATTACATCTCCCTCTTTGAGTTTAGTTGATGATTTATCATTTACACTTG
>JAISIQ010000052.1 GCA_031261945.1 Methanobrevibacter sp. | reverse complement strand
CCGAGACGAAAGATTTATATATTAAAATGTGAACACTACACATAATAAATTTTTAAAACCAGATAATAATAGCTATTTAATGCCAAAAATATCAAAATAAGAAGAAAAATAAGAATAAGATGATAATAAAAAGATAAAAATAAAAATATTAACAATGAATAATAATATTAATAAAATAAGAACAATAAAAAAACACAAAATCATTAGAAAAAAGAACAAAATTAGGCACTCCAAAATTAAAACTAAAAATAAAATTAGAATTAAAATTAGAATTAAAATTAGAATTAATATAAACACTAATATCAAAATAATTATTATTAAAATTAATATCAAAATCACTATAAAATACTATTAAAATCAGAAATAATTTACTTGAAAATATTAATAAAAAAGAAATAATCATACTTTTAAGAGAAGAAAAGAAATTAAAGATTGTTTTAGATAATCATAAAGTACATAAGACAAAATTAGGTGAAAAAATTGCTGAAATTCTTAATATTAATTTAATATTTTTACCTCCTTATTCTCCAGATTTAAATCCTATTGAAGATGTTTGGAGAAAAATAAAGAATATTATTTCTAATGATAATTTTAAAAAAGTTAATGGATTAAAAAAATCATTTCAACGATTAGGGCAAAATTCAGACATTTTCCTCATACCCCAACACATACAAATAAACAGATTCTACTTTTTAACTTCAATAATCACTATTTCGCTATTTTCACGACTATTAAAGAAATAAATTAGATTGGCTATTAATCCTAATAATCCTAAAAAATAATACTCATAATGGTATGTCTTATATTCATAATAGTACCCATAATAGTTATAATATCCGTGATATGATGACATGAAATCAGTAAATAAATTAAGTAGGAATAATATAACTATTATTACACCAATAGAAGCAACAGCTATATAAAAATGTTTTATTGGAACACCAAAAGATTTTTTAGAAACAGCAACTACATTATCTCCACGATGAGTAATTTCATAACCTTTAATTAAATAATTGTCAACTTCCCTATCTAAATCTTTTTTATTATCAACGATTTCTCTTTTAATAATGCTATTAGGATTAATAACTTCATTTAGAATTCCCTTAATATTATTAGTAGGTTCATTTAGAATTTCTCTAATTTTATCAGTGCTTTCATTGAAAATTTCAGTAATATCATCATTGTTTAGTTGTTGTTTCTCTCTGGATAATTTTTCTCCACAGTTTCGGCAGAATACAGAGTTTTCATTATTTTCTGTTCCACAATTTCCACAATATCTTGGCAATTATACACCATCCTTTGATTTTTAGATTTTCATATATTTATCTTAATATGCAAAGAAAGTACATAAATTAATCTCGTTATGCATTTATGCTACCATGCCATCATAAATGCCACAAAATCCCAATCACCATTAAAATCGTTATTATAATAACTCTCTAATTCCTTTTCAGACAAAATATTGTTATTATTTGTATCGATTTTAAAGAATGTGTTATATGCATCTTTAAATTCTTCGTATGTCATGCCTCTTTCAAAATGTATATCCTCTGCATCAACACCCCAGTGAGTCATTAATTCTTCTGGACTTAAATAGTTATTCTTGTCTTTATCAATAGCAGATAACATTTGGTCCGCAGTTGGATTAACTATTTCCTGACATGTTGCCTCATCTTCTGGATTATAACTTGCACTATACTTTTGATTAATAGAACCATTATTTATTTGATTATCATTTTCAATAGGTGCATTCTGTTCTTCATACATAGATAATCCCGCATATGCACTAGCAATAAGCCCTATGAAGATTAAAGGCATTAATAACAAATATAATTTTTTCATGTTATTCAACCAATGTAATTTATTTTTAGATGTTTTTAGATATAGTCAGTACTTATGTTTTTCAATTGTTAGACTTTGGCTTGCCTATAAAACATGATTCAAGAATTCACTCACTTGGATTCGTCCTCGATAACCATTTTTTCACCACAATTTGAGCAAAATTTGGTATCTAGAGGCATTGTAGTATTACATTTAGAACAGGTAAGTGAAAGTGATTCACCACAAGATGTACAAAATTTATCTGATTTATCATTTTTCGCTTTACAAATTGGACAAAATTCCTCATTGTCTTTTAATACAGCTACTTCATTTAAATTTACTAAAGCTGATTCTCCTCCAGACATGATAAATGTTTCAACTTTATTAAAAATCTCGCTAGGTAGTTTACCTTGCTTAATTGCACCTATTCCTGCTGTGGCTGCAAGTGGCATGAAAATAGGGGCGGCAAAAATTATACCAATTGTACCAACTGCACCTGCACCGAGTTTATCTGACCATTTAGCATTGCCAACACTAACAAGAATATTTTCCCCACTAGGAATAATCCGAACTTGTGTCGCCATATCCATACCAGTTACTTTCTTCCAAGAATCAGCTATTTGCCGTCCTTGAATAATAATCCCCTCATTTGAATATACTCCTTGAGTCTCCATTCCTTTTTCAATTTTGAGAAATCCTTCAACATATTCCCCAACCCTTTTCATACTCACATCATTTAAAAGTTTAAACATTTTAGAAGTTTCCATAATTTAACCATCCTATATGTAAAATAACTGCAATTAAAGTCCTAAACCTAATAATTTGATATTTTCATGTTCTGTTAATTCTTTTAATTTGTTCATAAAACACTTTCTTTTATTTTATTTTTTCATCATCATGGTTTTTTTATTAAGATAGAAAGACTTCAATTTGTAAATTATATGACTTTTATATTATATATATTTTGTCAACTATTATGTTAATTATATGTAAACTATAATGTCAAATTTATCTTTTTATAATAAAATTTATAAAAATATACATGGAAGTTGAAACTGCTGAAAAGTTAGGTTGGGTTAAGCTATCTAAGCACCGGAAAAATATAGTAATAGACTTAGGATGTGATTTAAAAATCCCAACAGAAATTAGTAAATCAACTGATTTAAGCAAATCAGAAGTGAGTAGAGCATTAAGGGATTTAAAAGATAAAAACATTGTTGTCTGTCTCAATGAAGAAAGTCATAGAGGCAGAGTTTATGCTTTAACTGATGAGGGCAAAAAAATATTGGATTATATCTAATAAACTTAGCTAAATTCACTTGAAGTTGAGCTATGTGAAAAATTTTATTTAAATTATTTATTTTTTAAAATCGAACGTGTTTTCAACATTTAAACATTTTTAATATTAATAATACTCCTAATACTAATAATACTGCTAATACTGCTAATAAAATTAATAATATTGATAAAAATACTAATAAATTTAATAATACTACTAATATTAATAATAATCTTAATAAAATTGATTAAAATAAAAATTAGAAAGAAATAGTGCAAGTAGAATAAAAAAAAGCTGTTGACACTATAGTTTATATTCTAAAACATTTTTGAATATGTCTTGCACTATGTAATAGACAGTTAGTTCTACAAAATATAATAAATTTATTGAAGAGCATATGAAAAATAATTGATATTAGAATAATTGATATTAAAATAATTGGCATTGAAATATTATGTTGAAATAGAATAGCTATTAAAACAACTATAACTTAAATCACTCATTATTTACATAATAAGGTTCTCTGTTGTTTATTCCTTTTAAAAATAAATTTTTTATCTTGTCTTCAGAATATCCATTTCTTATGTGAGTGATAATATCAACAAGATTATCATTTCTAAGAAGACATGGTTTAATCTTTCCTTCAGGGGTTATTCTAAGACGGGTGCAATTTTCACAGAATTTAGTATTATCCATTGGACGAACAATCTCTATTTCACCATTATCTACGAAATATTTCTTTCTATCTTGCATAAATTGTCTTGTTTTGACTTTAGTAGCTATTTTTCCTAAATCTTCTTCTAAGGTGTCTAAATCGAAATGATGTTTGTCAGTAAATGAATTATCATTACAATTATCAGATTTTATTAATTCAATTAGCTGTAATATGATTCCATGGTTTTTTGAAAATTCAAACATATCCATAACTTCAGTATCATTGATTCCTTTCATTACAACCATATTAATTTTCACAGGATCGAATCCAACTTCAACTGCTTTTAAAATTCCTTTTTTTGCTTCGTTTAAGTAATTTTTTGAAGTTATAGTTTTGTATGTTTCAGGATCTAATGTATCAAAACTTATATTAATCCTATTTAAACCTGCTTTAAATAGCTCTTCTGCATATTTTTCCAAAAGAATACCATTTGTTGTTATTGAGATATCTTTAAAATCAAGCAAAGCTGTTTTTTTGATTATTTCTACAATGTCCTTTCTAATTAATGGTTCTCCACCAGAAAACCTTATTTTTTTAATTCCGATTGATTTAGCTATTTTAAGAATTTGATAAATCTCATCAGGAGTCATTTCATCATCAGAGGGCATCATACCATCATGATGGCAATATAAACAATTAATATTACATCTATTAGTAATAGAAATTCTTAATGAGAAGATGGGGCGATTATAATTATCTTCCAGATTAGCTATTCTTTCTGAGTCATTTATCTTCATTTTTTATCACAATTTCAATTTTTTCAAACTCTTCAACACCAAATTCCTCAGTTTTTAAAGATTTGAGCATTCCAATTATTGAATTTTTTAAAAAATCATTTACAAAGAAATTTAAACCAATTACTTTTTCATTAATAGAAAGAGAAACATCTTTATCAAAATTAGTATCTTTATAATTAATTTCGTCTTTTATAATAGCTTTAGCAATAGATTTTCCATCATTAAATCCACATTCATTAGTATAAAGAGTATCAATTATATCATAGCTATTCTTTTCAATTTTATCAACAAGTTTAGCTATCTCATCATCAGAAATAGCTATTGCATCAACTGTTTCTAAAGTAAATTCATCTTCTAATTCTGGAGAAGTAGCTATTTTAGGATAGCTATAATCTTTAAATCCTTCAATAACCACAAAATCAGGAGAATCAATTAATTGAATTAAAAATAATATTCTTTCAAGAGGTAAATCATTAGCTAAGTTGAAAAAAGTACGATTCCCTACTCCCACTACAAGATTGGAACCTGCTTCTTTATGTTTCCAAGTATCTGTATTTTCTCTGTCCATTTCCATTTTATGATGAGAATGTTTGATAGTAGCTATTTTAAAATCCCTATTAATTAGCTCTTTAATTATTTTTACAGATAAAGAGGTTTTTCCAGTGTTTTTTTTACCTACAACAGAAATTATTCTTATAATAACACTTCCATAATATGTTATATATATGTTATAATATGTTATAATCTATAATATCTTATAATTTATTATATCCTTATTGTATAATCATTATTGTATAAATACCCCTTTTATATGTTTTGACCTCTTAAATAAACATACCAATAGAATATTGCAACAAATAAAGCCCCTCCAATGATATTTCCAATGGTTACTGGAATGAGATTATTTAAAAAGAGTTGAGAAATAGTAATATCTGCTCCAAGCAACATTCCTAAAGGAATAAAGAACATATTAGCTACACTATGTTCAAATCCAATAGCTACAAATGTCATAACTGGGAACCACATTCCAGCTATTTTACCAATGATATCATCAGAAGCAATAGCTAAATACACACCAAGACACACTAACCAATTACATCCAATTCCACGAAGTAATGCTTGATCCCAAGATAATGCTGCTTTTTTTGTAGCTATTGTCATTGCTTCAGTTGCAAAGGGCTCAGGAGTCATTATTCCTGTTAAATATGCTAAAACATAAGCTATGAAAAGAGCTCCTACAAAATTAAAAATCCAACTAAGAGCCCAATTTCGTGAAAGTCCTTTTAATGAAGCTTTTTTTGAAAGAACCCCCATAGGCATATACATTATATTTCCAGTAAATAGCTCTGAACCAGCTATTACAACTAACATCAAACCTACTGGAAACACTCCTGCAAAAAATAGCTTGATTAAACCAGGAGGAAAGCCAAATCCTCCCATTCCTGCAGTAACTATTTCAGCTAACAATCCCCCAAATCCAATGTAAGCTCCTCCTAAAAATCCAAGAATAAGTACATTAACCAACGGCGAGTTATTTTTCAAATTAGCCAATCCTACAATAGCTTTTGCTGTTTCTGTAGGATTTTTAAATGACGATCCCATAATTTCCCTCTTAAATGCTCTTAAATGTCCTTAAATATTTTTTAAATATCTTTTATTTAAATATAAATTATTAAAATGATTATTACCATCATTACTCCTATTATTACCAGTGTTACTACTAGTATTACTATTAGTATTATTGTTATTATTAAGAATAATTAATAATATTATTTTTATATCAATTATTGTATATTAATTGTTGTATTATATATTATAATTATCATGATTAAAATTTACAACCTTAAAAAAATTATAATTAATTATAATAATTATTAATAACAATATAATAATTTAGAATTTAATATAAAATAGAATCACAGGAGCAACTATATGAAGATACGGGAAAAAGTACCAGCGGTTATTTATAAAGATGGAGAATATAAAAAACAAGATGAAGAAGTAGTATATGATGAAACAAGTACTATAACCATTAACAATTCCATAAAAAGAAATTTTTCAACAAGTCCTGATTCTTTAAAAGATTTTGCAATAGGATATAGCTTAGGGGAAGGAATAATCAGATCTATTAAAGATATAGAAGAAATTAAGGTCAAAAATAATGAAATAAAAATAGCTATTCCTCAGAAAAACCCTGATGATTATAATGAAGCAGACTCAATAGCTGTTTCTGATGGGGGTGGGGGTTGGAGAGCTAAAATTAAGCATGTCAATGAAGTTGAAAGTAGCTATTCATTAGATAGTGATGTTATAATAGCTAATATGGAAAAATTAAGGGAAAAAGCTATTAACTGGCAAAAAACAGGAGGAGTTCATGTAGCTGTTTTTGTAAATAAAGATAATTTCATTGTTAAAGAAGATGTAAGTCGTCATGTAGCTGTTGATAAAGTAATTGGTGCTGCGGCTATTAAAGGGCTTGATTTTTCAAATTCTTATATCCAATATAGTGGAAGAATGCCCGCAGACATGGTTATTAAAATAGCTAGAGTTGGAATTCCAATACTTGTTTCAAATGCAGCTCCAACATTTTCAGGATATAGTGTAGGAAATAAAGCTAATGTTACATTAGTTGGCTTTGTAAGAGGCAATAGATTTAATGTTTATACGCATTCTGAGAGGATTAACTTTAAATAAAAATAAACAATAGCCAAATAAAAATTACAAAATATAAACACGAAAAAAATAGAATACAAAAATAGGGTACAGAAAATAGAATACAGGAATAAAATACAAAAATAGAAATAATAACAAAAACAAAATAAAAATAAGGAGTTGAAAGTATGGATAATAAACCTAAATTATATAGAAGCATAAGAGAAAGATTTGAAGAATATGGAGAAGTTTTAGGAGAGCTTGGAAGAATTAGTAAAGATAATGGTCCAATAAGCACAAAAGAGGCTCACCTTATAAAATTAGCAGCTTCTGCAGCTATTCGATCAGAAGGAGCAGTTCATAGTCATGCGAGAAGAGCTTTAGAAGCAGGAGCTACTGAAGACGAACTTTATCATAGCTTAATTATCATTACAAGTACAGTAGGATTTCCAACAGTAGCAGCAGCTATTTCATGGGTAGATGATATTGTTTATGGAAAAGAAAAATAGCTATTCTCACTAAAATAATAGCTATTGCAAAGAATATTAGAAATAGCTATTAATAGCTATTATGGCCATTATGACTATTTTAAAATAGCTATTTAAAGCTAATATTTAAAGCCAATTATTCTAAAACAGTGTGTCGATTCTTTAAATCAGTTTCTGTTTTACCCATTTTTTGCATTAAATCAGTTATAAGCCCATCAAGGAATATAAGAGAAGTTAATTCAAAAGCTGTTCCAAGAGGAGTTAGAGAAGTGTAATTTCCGTCGATTTGACGTTTTAAATAGTCTTCATCATCCATATCAACTTTTGTTCTCCCTTTAACAAGCATTATAGAATCTGCTAATTTACCTAAGCTTGATTCTGGATAAGAAGTAAGAGCTAAGACTTTAGAACCTCTATCTTTAGCTATTTTAACAGGAGAAACTATAGTTTTTGTTTCACCAGAACCAGAAATAGCTAAAATACAATCATCATCATAAATAGCTGGAGAAATTGTTTCACCAACAACATAAGTACTTATACCTAAATGCATCAACCTCATAGCAAAAGCTTTAGCTACAAGACCAGATCTTCCAGCACCAATAACAAAGACATTTTTAGATTCTGTTAAAACATCCATAAACTTATTTATAGTGTCTTCTTCAATATATTCAGTAGCAGATTCAATATTTTTTAAAATTTCTTCAATAGCTGACTTCATTAACATGATATAAACCTAATTTAATTGTATTTTTTAATTGTATTTTTATATATCTTTATAATTATTATAATTAGTTAATATAATTATTTTTAATATTTATAATATATTAACTTTTATTAAATTTTATTAAATATTGAATCTAATAAAAATAATAAAAATAATAGAAATAATAGAAATAATGAATAAATGAATAATAAGCAAATAAATAATAATCAGACGAATAATAACAATAATAATCAGATGAATAACTATGAAGCTTAAACCACAAATTAACATTGAAATCAATGAAAAATCTTATAGCTATAAGTTATTTCAAGCATTAGATTCCCTTTCAAAAACTTATTCCCAAAGAAAAACAGCAAAAGAGCTAAATATAGCTCATTCTGTACTTAATCGACGAATAAAGAATGGAGAAGATAAGCTTGGATTTAAGTTAGTTGATGTTAGAGGTTCAAAATCTTATTTATCAAATAAAGCTATTGATTTGCTGAATAGCTATTATAAATACAATAATAGCTTAGCTAATGATGATAAAATAGCTATTGTAGGAGGACATATAATAACTGGACTTATTGATTCAATAAGTGAAGATTTACCTTTTGAAGTTGATGTTTATAGTAGTACAGATAAAAGTGCATATAAATTATCTAAAAATCAGTTTATAGATATTTTAGCATTAGATGATCCTTTAATAGCTTTTGAAAATGATTTAGACTTTACAGCTATTG
>JAISIQ010000014.1 GCA_031261945.1 Methanobrevibacter sp. | reverse complement strand
ATAAAATCAATGAAAATGATTCCTTTTGCAAAGTTTCTTATTTAGAAGTAAAAAAACCTAAAAGAATTATTTATGCTGTTTGTGGAGAAGGAATGGGGCATGCTGTTAGAAGTGGAGTTATTATTGAAGAATTAATAAAAAAATATGATGTAATGATTTTTTCAAGTGATAGAGCTTATAAATATCTTAATAAAAAATTTGATAATGTTTATGAAATTGGAGGATTTAATACAGTATATGAAAATAACGAAGTTAAAAATCGTAAAACTCTTTTTAATGCTATTAAAGAAACACCAAATAATTTAAAAGAAGGTTATGGGATATTATTTAAGAAAGCTCGTGAATTTAGACCAAATATCATAATATCTGATTTTGAAAATTATTCAAGTACTTTAAGTAAAATAATTAATGTGCCCTTATTAAGTGTAGATAATATACAAATGATAACTAAAACAAAGATAGATTATCCTCCAGAATCTCAAAGAGAAATGTTAAAAGCAAAAGGAGTTATAAAATCTTATATTATTCGACCCCAAAGATATATACTTACAAGTTTTTTCTTCCCTGAAATAAAAAACCCTGAAAAAACTGTTGTTTATCCTCCAGTAATAAGAAATAAAATAAGAAACTTAAAAACAAGTTATCAAGATTATGTTTTAGTATATCAAACAAGTGATTCAAACAATAAGCTGATAAAAGATTTAAAAAAGCTTGATGAAAAATTTATAATATATGGTTTTAATAAAAATAAAACAGAAGATAATTTAACCTTTAGAAAATTCAATGAAAATCAAATATACAATGATATGAAAGATGCTAAAGCTGTTCTAACTAATGGTGGTTTCACATTCATAACTGAAGCTATTACCTTAAAAAAACCTATTTATAGTATTCCTGCAAAAGGTAACTTTGAGCAATTAATAAATGGATTCTATGTAGAAAAATTAGGTTATGGTAAAATGTATAGAGAATTAGATGTAAAAAAGTTAAAAGAATTCCTTAGCAATCTAAAAATATATCAAAAAACATTATCAAAGGTAAAAACAGAAGACAACAGCAAAATAATAGAAGAAATAGAAAAATCTATTGAAAAATATTCTGTAAATTAAATCAAGTTGATATAAAAATTATTTTTCTACTTAATTCAATATTTATTTAATAAAAAGCACTAAAAGCATAGTGTGTTAGATTTTCACATCTCGATAATCGTTGCAATTTCTTATTATTTTTGTTCATAAAAGATTTATACAAATATTTTTTTTAGAGGGACACTCATCAATATTAAATATTTCTTTGCAAATAGATTTTAAGTTGAGATAATGGAATAAATTCAATATTATTTGTATTGTGTGAGGCAGATATATGAACTTCATATGTTATAAAAGCATATTTCACTTCCCATCCTTCTTCTTCAGGAATGTTAAAATGTGTTAAAAAGCTTTTCAAATTTTTCAAAACAAAATTAACTTTTGACATTAACTTATTTGAATAATTTTTCTTATCCTTTGGATTAAAATATTTATTAAATTCATTTCGCAGCTCTTTTGGAGTTATTGCTTTCGAGATATCTTTGGCTTCGAGTACATAGATTATTTTTTTATTTTTATCTACAGTCAAACAATCAATTTCCCCGCAGGGTGGTCTATTAGGAAGAGATTTATCTATATTATGAAATTTTTTTAAATTTTGAATGATATTTTCTGATCCGAAGATATCAGAGGATATTTTAGCAAGTTCTTTTTCAAGTCTCTTATTATGTAGTTTTTCTAAATTTTTAATAGCTTTTGAAACTTTTCCTTCATTTAATTTGTAGGGAAACCTACCATTTGAAATTTTGTTAGAATATACTCCTCCGGCATCATAAACAGAAAACATTCCATAAATATAGTAATTTTTATCATTTTCAACAAGCTTGATAATAGGTTTTATAGTAAATCTATTTTCATTCATTTTCAACAAATTAGGAATAAATGGATTTCTATTTTTAAATTTTTCATAATCTAATGAAAGAAAATTCAATATATTTATAATAGTTTTCTGAGAAATATCATCAAGAATTTCATTTTTTATTTCTTTTATAAGATTTTTTTCTTCAATTTTAATCAAAGGCCATGCTGAAGTATCTTTAGGAATAATGAATTCACCCATAGCCATAGTCAGTTTTATCAAATCAAAATAAGAAAAACCTAATTCTTCTTCAAATGCTTTATTTAATTCCTCATGTTCTTTATCAAAAGCAGTGTCTATTTCGCCCACATCTTCTTTTTCTATTTCTTTTAATCTTTCATATTTAGTATAATCATAATTGAGAGTTTTTAATCCGTGTTTAATCGCATAATCTTCATAATCAAAGACATCCTCTTCAATAATATCAAATGAATAGTCTTTGTTTATTGTTATTCTGTAATTTTGTGTTTCATAATAAATAGAATCTGAAAAATTTGAAATTTCCCAAGCATATTTTGATAAAGCCATAATATAATCAAATGAATATTCATCAATATTCTTTCCACTTTCAAATGAATTAACTTTCAAGGTGGTTTCTAATATGTGTTGCAAAATATTATAATGATGCACAGTTTCTTTAAGTAATTTAGCTTTTTCTTCAGGAACATCATATTCGGTATATGTTTTTGTTGCTCTGCCTAAATGAATCTCATTTAATTTTCGATAATATTTTAAAAATTCAATTTCAGTATAACTACAATTTATCAAATTAATATTAAATTTGACTACTTCATTTTCTAATTTTCGCTGGATAAAAGTAAATAATTCATTAAAAATATTTAAAGATTCTTTATTCGTGTAAGTTTTAGGTTTAATATGACTTTCATTTCTTAGATAATCTTCAATTTCTTTTTCAACTTCCTTATCATGTTTTTCTGATAATTTTCTATGTTTAACAGGTTTTGTAATTATTGGACTAATCGGATATAATAATTCTAATGTAAATCCGGGAACATCATCAGGTATATTCTCAGATATAAATTTTTCAGCTTTAAATTCAATTTCTTCTTTATTAAGATCATTTCTTAATGTAGAATAAATATCTTTTATAAACTCTTTTATTATAAATTGTTCTGCTGAATTATTATTAGGATTAAATAATTTTTTAATATACTCAATAGAATATACTATTGTTAATTCATAAAAATTTTCATCTTTAGAGGATGTGAAGTATATAGGTTTCTTTGAATCGACTTTTTTTGATAAATAATCATCTATTAATGGATTTTTATCAATATAAGTATCTGCATAAACAAAAATGTCAATTTCATCAGGACTTATATTACATTCTCTGAAAATTTTACTAAATTCTGATTTAAATTTATTAAGATAAAAAGGAAATAAATAACCTAAAACTTCATAACTTAATTGGGCTTCTGTTTCATCTAATGGATAATAAAGACTTAAAATTGTGTCCACTTTCCCATCATCAAAAGGTACTGAAAAAAAAGAAGATCCATTTACACTTTCTGAAAATTCAAATCCACTATTTGTTTTTGTTTTTCGAAATTCTCCTTCAATTATCATATTATCAAAAATAATGTTTTAATTATTGTTTAGGATATTCATCATAATGTACAGTTTTAGTGTTAGGATTTGTGAAAAATCCCAATTCATTTTGCATCTTAGTGTAAAATTTTTTATCATCTTCGCTGAGTTCAGGTAAATAAAGACCACATAAATCAAAAGAATAACCTGCAGGATTATATTTTTCAGTAGCTATGCCAATGACCCATTTTGTTTCTATCATATTTCGTGCAACAAGACATCTAAGCATTAATTCTTTTGATCTTTTTGAATTTATGTCTTCAGGATTTTCTCTTTCACCCAATAAAAAGACATAAACTATTCCAGATAACCCTTGAACTAGTCTTGACTTTGCTTTTGGTTCATTGAAAAATCCAATAAATTCAATTAAAGCTTTTGATAGCATTACTCTTGAAAATCTTGTTTCTTGAGACATGACTCGTAAACCTAATTCGATATCATGAAAATTATTATTAAATAAAAGAGCTTCTTGGGAATAATCTTTGAAAAGACCTTCAATTATATTATCCCAAAAATAACTTTCTTTTTCTTGCTCTTTTCTATTTTCAAATTCTGTTTTTGAGATAATTTTATTCCAAGAATACTCTTCAACCATAGTATTTTCCAAATTTTCAAAGGTTCTGCCCCTATGTAGATACAAAGCAAGTAAATCTTCTTCACTATTAAATAATGCTTTTTTTCCACTATTATAAAATTTTTCTTTTGCATCAAGATATTCGACAAAATCTACAAGAGTATCAAGTTCATTGACTATAATTGGAAAAGATGTCTGATCAAAAAAGTGTAAAAATCCTTTTCCTGCATCACCTAAAGGTAAATCAAAATTTTGCTTTCTTCCAAATGAAATTCCAACACGATATACGACCATATCCCCACTATTTGGAAATTTGACTTTGTGTTTTTTATCATGAGTAAAAATTTCAATTTTTGGTTCTTTTATTGCTCTTTCTGCTCCATATATTTGTTTATAAGATTTTTCAATTGCCTTTCTATCCCATCTTTTACTATCTACTTCAACATCTCCACTATTCTTAATATCTATTTCTTTCACAGATATAATTATCACATAAGGATCATTCACAATCAATAAATCACAAAGTTCTTTGTTATTATCTGACCTTATGGGATTAGGAAAGCTCCAAAATGATAAAAATGATTTTTTACAAATAGTACTAACAAATTTTTCTGATTTATTCATAATATACATTTTACACTAATTATTTTCGTCTTGTTTAAATGAGTAGATAAATAAATTACATATCTCCTTTAATTTACTTTGTCTATTCATTATTTTTTATCCAATTTCCATATCATAAAAAGGATAGTTTTCAATACCAAAAGG
This sequence comes from Methanobrevibacter sp., assembly GCA_031261945.1. Classification (GTDB taxonomy): domain Archaea; phylum Methanobacteriota; class Methanobacteria; order Methanobacteriales; family Methanobacteriaceae; genus Methanobaculum. The sequence goes on along the minus strand of JAISIQ010000014.1, from coordinate 3,562 downwards.
TTATAAATGTGTCAAAAACATGTTTGAATTTAACAGTTATTTCATCTTTAGATAAATACTTATCAATTATGACTAAGCACTAAAAGTTAAAAATCAAAAAAAATAATATTTAAATGTTTTGTTAAAAATTAAAATAAAAAAATTATAAAGTAACTCCCATTTCAAGTTGTTCTGTGAGTTCTTTATATCTGTTTCTTATTGTAACTTCTGTAACTCCTGCAATATCTGCTACATCTCTTTGAGTTTTTCTTTCTCCTAAGAGGACAGAAGCTATATATAATGCAGCAGCGGCTACTCCAGTTGGACCTCTACCAGATGTTAGGCCTTTTTCCATAGCTTTTTCAATAATTTCAATAGCTCTTGATTGTACTTCACCAGAGAGTCCTAATTCACTTGCAAATCTTGGAACATAATCAACGGGTGAGGTAGGAGGAAGTTTAATATTCAATTCACGAGTAAGGAACCTATAAGTTCTTCCAACTTCTTTTTTACTAACTCTTGAAACTTCAGCTATTTCATCTAATGTTCTTGGAACATTACAACGCCTACAAGCAGCGTAAAGTGATGCAGCTACAACTCCCTCAATACTACGTCCTCGAATGAGTTTATTTTCCACTGCACTTCTGTAAACAACAGAAGCCGCTTCCCTTACACTTCTTGGAAGACCTAATCTTGAGGAATCTCTATCTAACTCACTTAAAGCAAAAGCAAGGTTACGTTCAGTAGCACCAGAAATTCTAATTTTTCTTTGCCATTTTCTGAGCCTGTACCATTGAGCACGATTTCTTGCAGGAATATCTCTACCATAAATATCCTTATTCCTCCAATCAATCATTGTACTTAAACCTTTATCGTGAATAGTATAAGTGATTGGAGCACCTACTCTTGTACGCTTATCTCTTTGCTCATGATCAAATGCTCTCCATTCTGGACCCATATCTACTAAATTTTCATCAATAACAAGACCACAATTAGAACAAACAACTTCTGCTCTTTCATAATCCCCTATTAAATCTTCAGATCCACATTCAGGACAGGTATTCTGCTTTTCAGTATCAGAAACATCATTCTGCATTCTTTTTTTTGCAGATATATCTTCTATTGGTTTTCCTTTTTCAGAAAACTTGGTTTTCATTTCTTCTTTCGTGTTTTTCTCCCCTTTCTTTTTTTATTATTATTTGAAAAATATAGGTCTTCATTATAACTATTTTCAAAATCTTTAGAATTTATAGAACGAAATATATTTATAGAAATATATGGTTCTTTTGTAGGTCCGAAAACATCAGCTATTTTACCTATCTTTTTTTTATCTTTATCAAAAACAAAAGCACCTAAAGGAGGTGTTTGAGAGGATTTAGCTATTAGTTTCCCAGAATTAGATAAATGAGAAATATTTCCTAAAAATTTCATAAAATCAAGCTAAAATAAAAACTTAAACAATTTATAATTTAAATATAATGTGACAAAATTGTATTCACATTCTACATTTATATTATGGATATCATATTATATAAACATTACGATAATATTATATATAACAAAAAATAGCTATTTAAATAATTTACTATTATCTTCAAAAAGAAAAAGCATTATAATAGCTATTTATTCTATCAATCACCAGAAGAATTTTTATTTGTATTAATAATATTTCTACCATAATATAAAGCAATTATAAAACCAATTATAGTAGGAATTATATATGAAGCTAATCTTTCTAAAGCACTTGCAGCAAGAACATAATCTGGACCAATTCCAACTGGAACAAATAAAACTATCATTATTATTTCTGTAATTCCTAAAGAACCTGGAAGAAGAGGTAAAAAGGCAAGTAAAATAGATATTGTGTAAATTGTAATAAACGGAGCAAATGGAGGAGTTATTCCAATAGCTATAAATGCCAAATAAGAATTTAAAAGATCCAATCCCCATGTAACAAGAGCTAAAAGAGTTCCACCAATAAATAGCTTATTTTCAACTACCATTGTAAAACTTGAATTAAAATTATTAATATAATAAATAGCTTTTTCTTTTGTATCTTCAAATTTATATTTATCATTAGTTAATTTAGATATAAGTGGAAATATCCATTTTAAAATTTTAATAACTATTCTTTCAGAAAGTTCTTTATTAATTCCTGCATAAATTCCTAAAGAAAAAGCAAAAATAGTTCCAAGTATTAAAACTATTAAAAGAACTTTTGGAATAATAGCTAAGTTCCATGAAAAAAGAGCTATTACAGCTATTACTGCCATCACAACAAATGGAAGCATTTCAAAAACACGATCTGCTAATGTTGAAGCTATTCCTACTTCAAAAGGAGTGTCGTTAGTTTCTGAAAGCAAATAAGCTCTTAGAGGTTCGCCCCCGATAGATCCAGGAGTAACATTATTTCCAAATATACTTGTCATTAATATTCCAACAACATTTATAAATCCTGGAGAATCATCCATTTTATCTAAAATTAATTTCCATCGAAGAGACCAAAATAAATAAACAAATGTTTGAATTATAAAGGTTAAACCTAAAATCCATAGATTAGTTCTGCCTAAAACAGACATAACATCTTGGATACCTGTAATCATCAGAATTGCGAAAATTAATCCAAAAATTATAAGAAAAGAAACAATTATGCTTTTTTTATTATCTCTAATAATAGAATAAATGTCCCTATCTTTATTATTTTTTGTTTTATTGTTATTTGGTTCTGTTTCTTTACTCATTTTAATCTAACTATTTCAGATAATGATTTACCTTCTTCAATTTCTTCTATAATAGCTATTTCCTTGATTTTAATTTCTAATGTTTTTAAAATGGTTTCTTGGAAAAGATTTTGTGGAATTAAAACCACCCCACTTTCATCAGCAAAAACAAAATCTCCGGGGCATATTTTGGTTTCATTTAAATTCAAATCTACATTAACATGACCTAAACCTAATGATTTACCAGCATTAGGAACAATATCTTTTGCAAAAACAGGATAATCAGCTCTTTTTACATAATCAATATCCCTTGTAGCTCCGATAATTATAGTTCCAGCTATTTCCTTTTTTTGAGCACAAGTAGATGTAAGTTCTCCCCAAATAGCTGAAGACTCACCAATAGACAATATAACTAAAATATCTCCTTTATTTGCTTCATCTATGCCAAAAAGAGAAGTTCCCCAGTCATCAGAATTTGTTTTAACAGTCACAACTTTCCCATATGCTTTTTTCCCATTAATAGCTTTTATTCCTTTTAAAACACCGTTGCGTCCAGCTATTTGAGATAATGCATCTGAAATTTGACATGAAGAAGTAGAATCTAATAAATTTTTAAGATTTTCATAAGCAATAGAATTATCTTTTGAAGGATTTGAAGATTTTGAAGACTTTGAATAATTTATAGAATTTAAATTTTCAATGGAAAAATCTTCTTTGCAAATAGCCATTCCTCCTATAATCTCCTGATTCTTTGATTTTAGCTGTTTTTTATTGTTTAATTCTTTTAAAAAAGATTTTGCAGATAATTTTGAATTTTTCATTTTATCCCTTTACTAATTATTATATTGCTTATAATACTACTT
>JAISIQ010000012.1 GCA_031261945.1 Methanobrevibacter sp. | reverse complement strand
TAGCTATTTTAAATCAACAAAACATATACATCTTTCTGATAATAATGGTGATTTTGACCACCATTATCCTCTTGGTGAAGGTTCTATTGACTTTAAAATGCTTTTTAATGAATATGAAAAAAATAATTATGAAGGAATATATGTTTTAGAATTAAATGATATAGATTCTGTTAAAAAAAGTTTAAATTATCTAAAAGATAATAAAATAATTTAGAAAAACTTTAGTAAGGGTAAACTTTAGTAATGATTTAATAAATATTAAAATGAAGGTATGGAAATGATTTGGAATAAAGAAGCTGAATGTATGTCAAGAGAAGACATAGAAGAATTACAACTAAAAAAACTCCAGAAAGTTGTTAAAAGAGCTTATGATAACATACCATATTATAATAAGAAATATAAAGAATTAGGAATCCATCCAGAAGATATACAAACATTAAAAGATATAGAAAAACTTCCATTTACTACAAAAGATGATTTAAGGGAAAGCTATCCTTTTGGAATGTTTGCTGTTCCATCAAAAGAAATTATTGAAGTCCATAGCTCTTCTGGAACAACTGGAAAACCTGTTGTTTCAGGATATACTCAAAAAGATATTGATTCATGGGGAGAAATTGTAGCTCGTGGTCTTACTATGATGGGAATCAATGATGAAGACATTATACAAAATACTCATGGATATGGATTATTTACTGGAGGATTTGGAGTCCATTATGGAGCTCATAAAATTGGAGCTATTGTGATTCCAATATCTACAGGACAAAGTAGAAGACAAATTGAAATAATGAAAGATTTTGGAACTACAGTAATGATTTTTACACCATCTTATGGAATGTATTTAGCAGAACTTGCAAAAGAAGAAGGAATCTCAAAAGAAGATATTAATCTTAAAGCTATTGGTTTTGGAGCTGAAATGTGGACCTCAGAAATGAGAGAAAAAATTGAAGATAAATTTGGAGCTCCTGCATATAATATTTATGGATTAACAGAACTTATGGGTCCTGGTGTAGCTGTAGAATGTAATTCTCAAAATGGATTACATATTAGTGAAGATTATTTTTATCCTGAAATTATTGATCCTAAAACTGGAAATACACTTCCTGAAAACACAAAAGGAGAATTAGTTTTAACAAATCTTGAAAGAGAAGGAATGCCACTAATTAGATTTAGAACAAAAGACATAACTTCAATTAATAAAGACATTTGTAAATGTAATAGAACATTAGCACGAATTGAAAGAATAACTGGCAGATCTGATGATATGATTAAAGTCAAAGGAGTAGCTATTTTCCCATCACAAATAGAAAAAGCACTACTTAAAATTAATGATGTTGAACCTCATTATCAAATAATTGTAACAAGACCTCATTTAATGGATGAAATAGAAGTTAAAGTAGAAGCATCAGAAGAACTGTTTTCTGATGAAGTTAAAGAAATGATCAATATAAAAAAGAAGATAGAAGATTATATTGAAAATGAGATAGGAATAAGAGTTAAAGTAGCACTAGTAGAACCAAAAAGTATTCCTCGGAGTGAAGGAAAAGCTGTTAGAGTTATAGATAAAAGAAATCTTCATTAAGAAAGGGATTAAAATGAAAATAAAACAATTATCAATATTTTTAGAAAATAAAAAAGGAAGATTATGGAAAGCATTAGATACATTAGCTATTGGAAACATTAATATACGAGCTTTATCAATAGCAGATACATCTGATTTTGGAATTCTCAGAATAATAGTTCAAGACCCAGAAATAGCTAAAAAATTACTTGAAGAAAAAGATTTTATTGTTAAAGTGATTGATGTAGTGGGAGTAGAATTAGAAGATACTCCTGGAGGACTTTCAGGAGTTCTTAAAGTTTTAAATGATAATAATATTAATTTAGAATATATTTATGCATTTACTCATGAAAAAACAGAAAAAGCTATTTTATTACTTCAAGCAGAAGATCTCGATTTATTAATAAGAACATTAAAAGATAATAATTTAACTATTGTTCCACCAAAAGAAGTATATAATTTATAATAATTTAATAATATCAAGAATAAACAAAGGAAAATAAGAAATAGTACTAATAATAAAAACAAACTTTTAAAAACGGGAACTTCGTTCCCTAAGTTCACTTCGTGAACAAAAGTTTGATCAAAAAGTTCTATCAAAACTAAAACCAAATCAGATAGAAATTTTTACTAATAATAAAAAAATAATAAATTAAAAAAATAAAAAAGAAAAAAATAACACTCCTCATTCAGATGGATCATTATAAATTCTTTGTGAAAGTTCTTGATCTAATAAATAAAGACCACTTGAAGATTTAATAGCGGATTTTGTTTTACTTAATATTCCCATAGCAAACATTTCTTCTTCAACTTGTTCAGCAACAAACCATTGCAGAAAATTATTAGTACCATGAGCCAATTCTTCTTGAGCTTGAACTCTCATCCAGTTAGCAAAACCAGATAAATCAGTATCTTCAAAGTAAGCAGCCATAGCTAAATATAAATATCCAGAATATACTTCAGCATTCAATTGATCATTTAATGCAGTTTCCATTTCTTTTTTTAAACATAAATATAAATTCCTATAAAATATTAAATAACAACAATAATAAACTTCAAAATAATAAAAAATAGCTATTAACTATTAAAATCAATAGTTTTAATAAAGATTCTCAAAATCTTCTTTTCCTACTCCACACGATGGACAAGTCCAATCATCAGAAATATCTTCCCAAGAAGTACCAGGTTCAATACCATTATCTAGATCTCCTAATTCAGAATCATATACATAACTACATGAATTACACATATATCCACTCATATCAATCACCTAAAACTTTTTTTGTATATTTTATATATTCTATTGTATATTTTTTATGTTTTTATTTATATTTCAATTTTATTAACAGGGAGTCTGATTTTCATAAAAATCCAAAGATAGAAACAGGTTAATTTCATATAAATATTATATCAATGAACTTAATTATTAAAAGTACAATTTTTAAATCTTTTAATTTTGTAAATATGATTAATAAATAGATTATTAACTAAATAACAGATTAATTGGCTCTTTAAAAAATGTCAATTTTATAACTAATATTAAATTATCAGCTATTAACCCTTAAAATCAATAGTTTTAATAAAAAAAATAATAAAATAATAAAATAAATAAGCTATTTATAAAAATAACTTAATTATTGTTTACTAAAATTTTCTTTTCCTACTCCACACATTGGACAAGTCCAATCATCAGGAACATCTTCCCAAGAAGTACCAGATTTAACACCATTGTCAGGATCTCCTATTTCAGGATCATATACATGACCACATAAATTACAAACATATTTATCCATATCAATCACCTAAATTTTTTTGTATATTTTATATATTCTATTAATAGTTTTCATGTTTTTATTTATATTTCAATTTTATTAATTTATATTATTTATATTATATTTCTATTTTCATCCTATTTATTATTTATTTTGATAATTAATCTATTGAAACAAACATTTTTTTAGCTGCACCACAAGAAGGACAAGTAAAACTTTCAGGAACATCTTCCCAAGAAGTACCAGGTTCAAGATCTTTTCGTGGTTCTCCTTTTTCAAGATAATAGATATATCCACAAACTTTACATTTCATATTCTCACTCATAAAATCACCTCAGAAGTTGATATTCACCCTATAATTTATCTGAATACAATATAATTAAATATATTAATTTAAATATATTAATTCAATAATTTATATTTTTTCATTTTATAATTATTATTTTTAATTATTTTTTTATTATTAGTATTATAATTTCACAATAAATATGAAATTTATGATAAAATTTATGATAATTATTATAAACAACATTAATTTTTAATAACTATTAAAAATATGAATAAAAAGTGTATAATTTACTTATTAGTATAATACTTATTTTATTAAGATAACGGGAATATCAAAAGTTTTTATTACTCTATCTGCTACACTACCAACTATTAACTTTTCTAATTTATTTCTTCCATGAGTGCTAATGACAATTGAGTCCGCGTTTGCTTTTTTAGCTATTGTTTTCATGTCTCTTAAAGGATCTCCGGTTATTAATTGTTCTGAAACTTCAATTCCTTCATCAATAGCCATTTTAGCTATTTTTCCAAGAATTTCATTACCTTCGTCTTCTAATTTTTCATATGGAAACATTGTTTTTTCGTCAATAACATGAATAGCTGTAATTTTTGAGTTAAATTTTTTAGCTATTTCAATAGCTATTTTACTAGCTTTATCAGATGCTTCTGATCCATCAGAGGGAACCATTATATTTTTAAACATTTTTTCACCTAATGAATTATATCATTTATTGTATTCTTAATAATATTTTTAATAATAGTATCAATAATACTAAGAATAATAATACCAATACTGATACCAATAATAATATCAATGTTAATACCAATATTAGTAATAATAATACTAATACTTATAATACTGATAATAATAATAGTAATACTAATAATACTAATTATTAGTATAAATAATCAGCATTACAAAAATTAACAAAATCATTAGCTATTTTATCAGGATTGCCATCATCTATAATTTTACCATTATCCATAAAAATAGCTCTTTTACTTAATTCTTTAATAAAATCAATATTATGAGAAACCATTATAATAGTTGTTTCAAATTCTTTATTAATATTTTTAATTGAATTAGAAACAATTCTAAGTGTTAAAGGATCTAAATCCCCAAAAGGTTCATCAAGAAGTAAAATATCTGGTTTTGAAGATAATGCTAATGCTAACATAGCTCTTACTTTTTGCCCACCAGATAATTCATATGATTTTCTATTTAATATATCTAAAGGAAGATTTAATCCATCGAATAATGGTTTAATCTCTTTTTTAACAGCTTTTTCTGGGAATTTTGGAAATAGCTCTTCTAAAATATCTGGAAGCAAACCAATTTTTTCAAGACGTGCTTTTGCTTCTTGTTCAGGTAGATCAGTTAGTTGATATAAAGCATCTAAAAGTTCATCCCCTAATTCTAATTCTTTAGCTTTTTTTCTTGCTTCATCAACAACATATTGATTTTTGAACCCTAATTTAACAGCTAATTGATCTCTGATAGTAGCATAATGAGAAAGAGCAAATTCTTGATGCATAATTCCTATTTTTCTTCTGATTTTCATCCTGTTGATTCCAGGTTCAGAAATATTCACCCATATATCTTTTTCATGATTTTTATTATTTCCATTACTGTTTTCATTTTCTTCTAATTTAAACAAGACTTTTCCTTTATCAGGATGTTCTAATCCACCAATCATACGTAGAAGAATTGTTTTTCCTGCACCACTTGGGCCTAAAAGAGTTACAATATCCTTTTTATCAATAACTAAATTAATATCTTCAATTTCAAGAACTTCTCCACCTTTAAGAAGATAGAATCTCTTTTCAATATCTTCAGCTTTGATTATTTTTTCATCTTCTAGTTTTTCTAGCACTGTTTCTTCTTTATCTTTTTCTAAATCATCAATAGCTATTTCTGGAACTATATCTTTTAAGAAATCATTAGCTACCTTATCAACATCACCTATTTCTTTTATTTCTCCATCTTCAAGTAAAACTAATCTATCTGCTAAATATTTATGAACTTCTGGTAAATGAGAAACTAAAACAACTGTGATTCCTAATTCTTCATTGATTCGTTTGACTGAATCTAAAATTGATTGTTTGGTTCTTGGACAAGCCATAGTAGCAGGTTCATCAAGAAGCAATACTTTTGGTTTTTTTGCAAGTTGTCTTGCCATTATAAGTCTTTGTTTTTCCCCACCACTAAGTACTGGAGCGAAATGATCTATTTTATCCTCTAAACCAACAAGAGATAGTATTTTTTTAGCTTCATCACCAAATTGATCATAGGCATATTCAAAATCAGTTGATGCTTCATCCCCATATTTAGCCCCAAATAGCTTTCTTATAACATTTTCAAGAGCAGTTTCTGGCCATAATCCAAATGATCTTTGAAGGTGAATAGCTGTTTCTTTCTTTAATTGAGTTTGATAATATTTACTAGAATCATGAGCAACTTCTAACTTCTTTTCAAACTCTGATTCCTTTGAACTTGATCCTAAAGTGATTTTACCTTCATCAAAAGATTCAACTCCTCGAAGTATTCTAAGAAGAGATGTTTTTCCAGAACCACTTCTTCCAATGATTCCTAAAATTTCTCCATCTTTAACTTCAAGATTGATGTTTTTTAATCCTTGGATTTCTTCCCCATTATCTAATTTATAAGTTTTACTAAGATTTTCGATTTTGATCATGGTCATCACAGTTAATATCTGATAATAATAAGTATTTCCTTTAATAAATACATTTCTTTAATAAATACATCATAAATACATCAAATAAATACATTAATTAGTAGTTACTATATTATTTAAAGTATATTCTTAAATATATATTTTAAATTATTTAATATTAACCAAAACTAAAAAACAACAAACAACAAAAAAACAATAAACAGAACAATAAACAGAACAACAAATAAAACAACAAAGAAAAACAAGGAATAACACAATGAATAAAATAATAAATAAAACAATAAAACACAAAAAACAATAAACAGAACAACAAATAAAACAACAAAGAAAAACAAGGAATAACACAATGAATAAAATAATAAATAAAACAATAAACACAAAAAACAATAAACAGAACAATAATAGAATAACCAAGAAAAAAACAATGCCAGAATAAAAAAAATAATACCAAACAAGAATAAATAAAAAAAAGATAAAAAAGAAAAAACAAAAAAATGAAAAATAACTTAAAAAAATATTATATTTAAAAATATTATAAAAAATTTTAATAATATGAAAAATAAACAATATAGATAATGATAAAAAATAAGGAAAATAAAGAAAATAAAGAAACTAGAGAAAATCGTGGATTATTAATTGGAAGAATGCAACCTCTCCATAATGGTCATGTCCAAGTGATTAAAAAAACATTAGAAGAAGTTGATGAAATTATAATAGGTATAGGTAGTGCACAGCTCAGCCATTCAATAAGAGATCCTTTTACTGCTGGAGAAAGAATTATGATGCTTACAAAAGCATTAGCTGAAAACAACATATCTCCCGATTCTTATTATATAATTCCAATACAAGATATTTTAAAAAATGCAGTTTGGGTATCTCATGTAAAAATGCTTACTCCTCCATTTAACAGAGTATATAGTGGAAACCCTCTTGTTCAGAGATTATTTGAAGAAGAAGAATATGAAGTCCATAAACCTCCTCTTTTTAACAGAAAAGAACTTTCAGGAACTGAAATTAGGAGAAGGATGATAAATAATGAAAATTGGGAATCTTTAGTTCCAAAATCAGTATCAACAATCATCCATGAAATTGATGGAATAAATAGAATCAAACATTTAGCTATTACTGAAATTAATGAAAACCAAGAGAAATAACAATTAATCAACTTATCAAGATTAATAAATTAATAAATTAACTAATAAAAATAATAATAATAATACTAATAATAATAAAAAATAATAACAAAAAAATTATAATAATGATAAATTATATAATGATAATATAAAATTATATAATAGAAATATTATTAGTAGAAATACTATTAGTTAATACTATTAGTAATAATACTAACAATAATAATTTAATTAATAATAATATTAATAATAATATCACTAATATTAGTAATATAAGTAATATTATACTCCACATACCCCATATTAATAATATTAATAATCTAAAAATGAAGGAAATCAAATGTTAATCAAAATTATTGAAAAAGATGATGAATATTATAAAACTGAAGATCTTATTAATTATATAAAGAAAAATAAGAGAGTTGATGAGGCAGGAGCTATTTTTACATTTGAAGGATTTGTTAGAGGAAAAGAAAGGAACAAAGAAGAAGATTTAGATGTAAATAAATTAATATTAACCACTCCAAATAAAGAAAAAACACAAGAAGAATTAGAAAAAATAGCTGAAAATGTAAAAGAAAAGTTTGGAATTTTTGAAATAGCTATTATTCATTATATTGGAGAATTTTATACAGGAGATAGCTTGTTTCTTGTAGCTATTCTTGGAGGTCATAGAAAAGAAACATTAGATGCACTTCAAGAAACAATAGAGAGAACAAAATTTGATTTAGACTTTAAAAAAGAAGAAATATCTAACCAAGGACATAAAACAATAATGTCCGGAGGATAGCTATTTTGAAAATTGTTGGAAATAGCTATTTTAACTAATATTACTTTTAACAAAGATTATTGATATTTTATGCCAAAAATTGAATTTAATAATATTGGGACAATTTATTCTCCTTTTGATGAATTAGAAGGGATGCCAATTCAAGCTATTGGAGCTAAGGGAATAAAAGGAAAAATTCATTTAAATGAAGAATTAAAAGATGGATTAAAAGATTTAGAAGGTTTTTCTCATTTAACACTTATCTATCATTTACATGAAGTAAATAGCTATTCTCTCGAAGTTAAACCATTTTTAGATAATAAATCTCATGGAATTTTTGCAACAAGATCTCCGAAACGCCCAAATCCCATTGGAATTTCTGTTGTAAAATTAGATTCAATAAAAGATAATGTTGTTCATATATCTAATGTAGATATTTTAAATGGGACTCCTCTTCTTGATATAAAACCCTATGTTCCTCAATTATACGAAGAAACATGTAATGATTTAAGAATCGGTTGGTTTAATGAAAAATATCAAAATGCAGAAAATATAAAATCAGATAATCGATTTATTGATTGAATGATTGAATGATTTAGTATTTTTATTTCTTATTATATTTATCTTATTATTTATCTATCTTATTAATTATCTTATTAATTATTTTATCTTATTAATTATTATTTTATTATTATTTTATTACAACAATTATTCTTAGTGCTAATTGTTATTATTCTAATTATTTTCATTAGTTCTAATATTAATAAAAGTATTAAATTTAATAATATCCTTAATAACCTTATTAATAGTAGAATTAGTAATAATAGAAGTAGTAGTAATAATAGAATTAGTAATACTAAAGAGTAATAATTTTTATAGAAATATTTATTAATATTTAAATGAATATAATTATTATAATAATTAATATTGTAATTAATATTGTTATTAAATATATTATTAATATTATTTTGTTATTATTGTTTTGTTATTAATATTTAATAAATTTTAATAAATTTGGTGATTAAATTATGTTTATAAGAGATAGTGTCCATGGAAATCTTTCTTTAAGTGAATTTGAAGTTCGT
>JAISIQ010000180.1 GCA_031261945.1 Methanobrevibacter sp. | reverse complement strand
TCTTTAAACTCTAATTTTAAAGTATTTTCATTAAAACCTTGAAAACTTAAGTTTTTTGTTTCAAATTCTTTTATTAATTTTTCGGGTAATGGAACTTCAATCATGATAATCACTATATTCTAATTAGTCATTACCAATATTTAAATTTTATATATAAAATCATTGAAATTTATGAAATTAAGTTAAATTTTTATATATCTAATTTTATTTAATTTAGTTTTTCCACTCTCACAACAATGACTTCAATGTCCTTAGATTCTTCTGTATGGAAAGAATAGCTATGCTCAATAGGAAACTTATAAAAAAATTCATCAGTAATAGTTCCTCCTAAGTCTTCATAATAGCTATGTACAAAATCCCTTGTTTTAGCCATATGAAAAGAATAGCTAACTTCACTTAATTCAATAGCTATTTCCATAAATTTTCTATCGGCACCTTTTTGAGCTCTTGATTGAGAGCCAAAAGGAGGATTTGTAAATAAAGTATCAAATTTCTTTCCAAAATCAGTTAAATTATTGATATCATAATTATAAAAACCAACAGCAGACATATTAGCTATATTAGCCATATTAGCTATTTTCATAGAATTATTTATAGAATTACTTATAGAATTATTATTATTTATAGAATTAGCTGTTTTTTTAGCAATAGCTATTGATTCTTCATCAACATCAAACCCAATAGCTGATTTTGCACCAAGAATAGCTGAACCTAATGTAAAAATCCCAGTTCCACAACCTAAATCCAAAATATTTCTATTTTCTATATCCCCAAATGATTTTGCATTCCAAAGAAGGTCTGCAGCTATTATTGCAGGAGTTGTATATTGTTCTAATTCAATTTTTGGATTTGGATGTTTTGGAATATCTTCAATAGCTATTTCTAAGTGCTTTTTCTTTGTAATTTTCATTAAATTCACATGCCCCTTTTAATAATAAAAATAATAATAAAAATGATAATAATGATAATAATGATAAAGATGATAATAATATTAAGATTAATAATGATAATAATAATATTAATAATAATTTTAATAATTTTAAAATTATTTTAATAAAGATTTTAATAAGAATTTTTATAATTTTTAATAATAATGTTTATAATAATATTTTATAAAATATTATAATAATTTATTATAATTATAATTATAATAAATAATAATAATAGTAATAACAATACTAATAAAATAAACAGTATTATATAAATTTTGATTATAATAAAAATAAATTTAATAAAAACTAATTTAAACTAATTTAATAAAAATTAAAAATCGTGAAAATAATCCAAAATTCCTAAGAATAATCCAAAATAATCTAAAATAATCTAAAATAATTCTAATAAATAAGCTAATAAATAAGTTTAATAAAATTAAAAGAGGTACAAGATGTTTAATAAGATATTAATCGCAAATAGAGGAGAAATAGCTATTCGTATAATGAGAGCTTGTAGAGAGCTTGATGTTAAGAGCGTAGCTATTTATTCTGATGCTGATAAAAAATCTCTTTATGCTAATTATGCTGATGAAAAATACCCATTAGGAAACCCATCTCCTGCAAAAAGCTATTTAAATGCAGATAAAATCATTGATATAACTATTGAGTCAGGGGCAGAAGCTATTCACCCAGGTTATGGATTTTTAGCTGAAAATTCAAAGTTTGGGAAAGAATGTGAAAAGAACGGTATTACATTAATTGGACCAAGTGGGAAAGTTATCGAGTCAATGGGAGATAAAATAACCTCAAAAAAATTAATGAGAAAAGCAGGAGTTCCTGTAATTGAAGGAACTGACAAAGGAATAAGTAATATTGATGAAGCTATTAAAATAGCTGAATCCATTGGCTATCCAGTTATAGTCAAAGCTTCTGCAGGAGGAGGAGGAATTGGTATGCGTACAGTTTATGAAGAAGATGAACTTGTACGAGCTATTGAATCTACCCAATCTGTTGCTTCGACTAATTTTGGAGATTCTACTGTATTTATTGAAAAATATCTTGAAAAACCTCGACATATTGAATTCCAAATATTAGCTGATAATGATGGAAATACAATCCATGTAGCTGACAGAGAATGTTCCATCCAAAGAAGACATCAGAAATTAATTGAAGAAGCTCCTTCACCAATAATGACAGATGAACTTCGAGAGAAAATGGGAAATAGTGCAATTAAAGCTGCAGAATATATTGATTACACAAGTGCTGGAACAATAGAGTTCTTATATAGTGATGGAGATTATTATTTCTTAGAAATGAATACAAGAATTCAAGTAGAACATCCAATTACTGAAACCGTAACAAATATTGATCTTATTAAAGAACAGATTAAAATAGCTTCAGGAAAAGAACTAAGTTATTCTCAAGATGATGTAAAAGTTAATGGACATGCTATTGAATGTAGAATAAATGCAGAAGATCCATTAGCTGATTTTGCACCAAATCCCGGAAGAATTACAGGATATAGATCTCCAGGAGGTCCGGGCGTAAGGCTTGATAGTGGAGTTTATATGAATTATACAATTCCCACATTCTATGATTCCATGATTTCCAAGCTTATTACTGGTGGAAGAAATAGAAACGAAGCTATTGGAAGAATGAAGAGAGCATTGAGCGAATATATTATTCTCGGAGTTAAAACAACTATTCCATTCCATAAAGCTATTATGAGAAATCCTAATTTCCTTGAAGGAAATTTACATACTCATTTTGTAGATGAATTTAGAAAAGGAATTATAGACGATATGGAAGAAGTAATAGCTGAAGATAGAGAAAGAGTAAATAGACTTAAATCTACTTTTATGCCTGGAAAAAAGGTTGCAGCTATTTCAACTGCTGTTGGATCATATCTTACAA
>JAISIQ010000175.1 GCA_031261945.1 Methanobrevibacter sp. | reverse complement strand
AATCCATAAAAAAAGCTATGAAACTTCTTAATGGAGACTATGTTTTTAGTGTAGAAGATAGTGAAAATTTAGCTATTGTTAGAGATCCAATTGGAGCAAAACCTCTTTATTTTGAGATTTTATCAGAAAAAACAGGACTAAGTTCAACATATAATCAAATAGCTATTGGAAAATCTAGAAAAACACTTTGGAAACACGGAATATCAAATCCAAAAACATTAATTCCCGGAAATATAATATATAATAATAAAATTATAGAAAATAGCTATTTTATAGAGAATAGCTATTATCCTTTGAAAAAAGTTCAAAAAAAACATTTTGATCCCAATAAAATTTATAAAAAAGAATTTTATAAGAATAATTTAAAAAAGCTATTAGAAAACTCTGTAAAAATGAGAATTAAAGACTTAAACAAAGTAGGAATAATATTTTCTGGTGGAATTGATAGTACAATAATAGCTAAAATTATTAAAGATATATCAAAAGAAAACAAAATTGAAGTTAAATTATATACTGTTGGAACTGAAAATTCAAAAGATATTGAATTTAGTGAAAAAATAGCTAAAGATTTAGATTTGCCTTTAAAAACACAAGTTATAACTAAAGAAATAATAGAAAATAATCTAAAAAATCTTTTGATAACTATTGAAGAAGCAGATATAGTTAAAATTGGAGTTGGAATGACAATTCATCTCAGTACAAAACTTGCAAAAGAAGATGGGAGGGATGTAGTTTTAAGTGGGCAAGGAGCAGATGAGCTATTTGGGGGTTATCATCGCTATTTAAAAACATTTGAAGATAAAGGAGAAATAGCTATTGCTAATGAATTAAAACATGATATTGAAAATATGTATCATGTTAATCTTGAAAGAGATATTCCAATAGCTATGTCTAATGGAATTGAAATGAGATCTCCATTTTTAGATCCTGATTTTATAGACTTAGCTCTTAATATACCTATAAAATATAAAATAAAATCATATGATGATAATCTTAGAAAACATATATTAAGAGAAATAGGAGAGGATTTAGCTATTCCTGATTATGTTGTTAATAGACCAAAAAAAGCAGCGCAATATGGTTCAGGAATACATAAAATCCTTTCAAAAAAAATATTGAAAGAATTTGATTATAAGCTATTTTTAAAAGAACTTAAAAATAGCTATTTAGCTTCAGAATGATTTTTAGAATACTCATATGCTGCATCAACAAAGGATACAAATAATGGATGAGCATTATTAGGTCTTGATTTGAATTCAGGATGGAATTGACAACCTAAAAACCAAGGATGATCTGGTAATTCAACAATTTCTATTAAAAAATCATCTGGAGAAGAACCAGAAAGAATAAGTCCATTATTAGTTAATTCTTCTTTAAATTCATTGTTAAATTCAAATCTATGTCTATGTCTTTCTTTAATTATATCTTGTTTGTAAGCATCATAAGCTTTTGTATCTTTTTGAAGTTTACAATCATAGGAACCTAAACGCATAGTTCCTCCCATTTGTTTGATTTTCTTTTGTTCTTCCATCATATCAATAACAGGATATGGGTTGTTTTCATCAAATTCACTACTATTTGCACCTTCTAAGCCTATTCTTCTTGCAAATTGTATAACCATTGAATGCATTCCAAGACAAATTCCAAAGATAGGAATATTATTAGCTATTGCATATTCCACAGCATCTAATTTTCCTTCAACACCCCGTTCACCAAAACCGCCCGGAATTAAAATACCATCTAAATCAGATAAAGTTCCATCTTTTAAATTATTAACATCAGAATTAACAAACTTAACATTTAATTTAACACCAATATTCGCAGCAGCATGTTGTAAAGCTTCTCTAATACTCATATAAGAATCTTCAAGCTCAATATATTTTCCAACAATTCCTATTGAAATTTCAGGGTCTTGCTTTTTTAAAGATTTTACAACTTCTCTCCAACTATCAAGTTTTGAAGAATCTGGATTCACATCCAATCCTTCTAATTCATCTAATTTAAGCCTATCAACTATATATTGACCTACATTTTCTTTATCCATAACTAAAGGAACTTCATATATTGTTGAAGCATCAGGAGTATTAATTACTGCATCATAAGGAACATCACAAAAATGAGCTATTTTTCGTTTAAGAGGTTCATCTATTGGCTCCTGACTTCTACAAACAATCATATCTGGAGATATACCAGTACTTCTTAGTTCTTTTGTGCTGTGTTGAGTTGGTTTAGTTTTAAATTCACCTGCTGCTTTTAAATAAGGAACAAAAGTTACATGGACAAACATTACATTATCATGTCCTTCTTCATTTCTTAATTGTCTTAATGCTTCAAGGAAAGGTTGACTTTCAATATCCCCAACTGTTCCACCAAGTTCGACAAGAACTATATCAAAATCATCAGAATTTGATGTTTTTCTAATCATTTCTTTGATCTCATCAGTAATATGCGGAATGATTTGAACACAAGCACCTAAAAAATCACCATTTCTTTCTTTATTAATAACAGAGTCATAAACTTTTCCAGTAGTGATATTAGCTATTCCTGGAAGTTCAACATCTAAGAATCTTTCATAATGGCCCAAATCAAGATCTGTTTCCATACCATCATAAGTTACAAATACTTCACCATGCTGATATGGATTTAATGTTCCAGAATCCCAATTTAAATAAGGATCTATTTTAATTGCCCCTACTTTCAAACCATAAGATCTTAATATTCTTCCAATTGATGCTGAAGTGATTCCTTTACCAATTGAACTAACAACCCCACCAGTAATTATAATATACTTTGTCAGATTCATCATCCCCACATATGATATAAAATTTGATATAAAATTCATATTGTAAATGTATAATATTGTAAATATACTAAAATCTTATTAATATTATATTGATATATTTTAGTAGTGATATAATATTGACTGATATAATATATAGATATAATATAGATATATTAATTAATATAATAATTATATTATTATTCTTTTATTTTATATAATATTATTTATCCCTTTATAGAATATTAAATAAATATTAAAAAATCATTTATATAAAATTAAATACATTATTCTAAAATCTTATTAATTAAATCATATCCATTAAAAACACCTAAAGAACCATTTTTAACAGAAAACTCATCATAAACACTAACATCATCAGCAGAAGACTCATCAACAGAAGAATAAACAGTTAAAGGAGTAGGATCACGAGTATGAGTACGAACATCAATAGGAGTAGGATGATCTGGCAAAATAGCTATTTTATAATCACCAAAAGACCCAATATTGTCTAAAATTTGCCCAAGGACATATTTATCAATTCTTTCAATAGCCTTAATTTTTTCATCAATATCTCCTGCATGGCCTGCCTCATCAGGTGCTTCAATATGAATAAAAATAATATCATTATCTTTTAGAGCATTTACAGCATATTTACCCTTAGCTTTATAATCAGTATCAAAAAAACCAGTTGCTCCAGGAACATCAATATTATTTAATCCAGTGAAAACAGCTATCCCTTTTAAAAGATCAACACCAGTAATAACAGAACCATCAATACCATAAATATCTTTAAAATTAGGCATAGATGGTTTTAATCCCTGACCCCAAAGCCAAATCATATTAGCAGGTTTTTGATTATTAGCTATTCTTTTTTGATTAACTGGATGATTAGTAAGAACTTCTTTTGATTCAAGCATCATATTCCTAATAGCTAAGGCCCCATTTTCATCATTATCATCCCAATTAATATAATTAGATATTTTTTCTCCAACAATATCATGAGGAGGAGTAGTTTTGAGATTAGCTAAATTTTTATTTGTTTTTACAAACAGATGCCGATAGCTAATTCCTGGATAAAATGTTCCTTCTTCAAAGAAATGTCTATTAAGATCTTTGATTAAAATAGCTGCTTCTTCTGAAGTAATGTGCCCTGCATTGAAATCAGCTATTTTTCCATCTTCTTCTGTTATAAAATTACAACGGAAAGTCACATCATCTGGAGCAAGATCTATTCCCATACTACCTGCTTCAAGTGGGCCTCTCCCAGAATAATATTTTTCAGGATTGTAACCAAAAATACTCATATTAGCTACATCTGAACCAGGATCTAAAGATAAAGGGACATTTTCAACAAGTCCTGCTTTACCTTTTAATGTAAGTTTATCCATATTAGGTTTATTAGCTATTTGGAGAGGAGTTTTATTATTTAATTCAGCTATTGGATAATCTGACATTCCATCTCCAATTAAAATTATATATTTCATATTAAAATCCTTATTTTCCTATTTTCCTATTAAATAGCTATTTCATTTTAGCTATATTAATCATATCAGTTAACATAGCAGAAGCTGTTTCAAGAGAACCTGCTCCTTTTCCAACAACTGTTACTTCATCTGCTAAATCAGTTTTTAAAGTTGCCATATTTAAAGTTCCTTCAACTGCATAAGGACTGTTTTTCTTTACAAGCCGTGGTGAAACTCTAAGAGCATTATTTGAAACTTCAGCTATTAA
>JAISIQ010000171.1 GCA_031261945.1 Methanobrevibacter sp. | reverse complement strand
TTTAAATTTTTATACTTATTTTACATTTATTTTTATATAATTTTAAAAATTTTATAAATATTTTTATAAATTTTCATGATTTTCTATACTTTTTATAATTTTTGCATTGATTATACTCCTATTATAACAAATAAAGATTAAATATTCATATTATATATTTCTAAAATTGAAAATTATAAAATTATATAATAAAAATTAATTTTTTCATAAATAACATAATAGATATTTTTAGAAATTCATTAGTATAAGTCTTATATCACATTCATAAATCCAAAATAACTCTAACTTTAGAAATTGAATTAGTTATAACTTCCATTTGATGAAAAGTAATAGCTTTAACCTCTGATCCTTTTTCATGAACTTTCCAATTTATTTCTTCTCCAATAGCTATTCCCTTTAAAGTGTATTTACTTTCATTATTAATTTCTTCCTTTTTTATAGCTATTTCAAACTTAGAAAAGAACATTAAATTCAATTCATGCAAAATCAATAGCTCTTCTAAAAAATCATATAAAAGAGAAACTAAATCTTCTGATTCAATAGCTATTTCCTTTGAAACCTTTTGTGAAACTTTATCAGTGTTTGTTATTACATTAAACATAGCTAAAGCTGCATTTTCATAAGCTTCTTCTAAGGTCTTTCCATAAGCCCAATAACCAATATCTGCAGTAACATCAAAAAATTCAAATTTTTTATTGATGAATTGCGTGTGCTTAGCTATTTTATTCATGATTTTATGCCTGAGTTATTTTAATTAATAATTAAGTGAGTTTAGCTATTTAAATTTATTAGATTGTGAAAATAGCTATTTTAAATGATTTTAGCTATTTTAAATATTACTTTTCATATGCTCTCTTTCTCTTTCTTTATATGTGTTTTTCAACTTTATTAGTATTGTGAGTGATAACATGAGCAAAAATGTAAATTTATATTATAACAATGAAAGAAATGATTTAAGAAAAAGAACTAATTTAAATGATGTTATGTTCTTTAATCAATTAAGTATTCAAGCTTGCATGGTGATACTCTGCGTTTTCGCAGTAGTACTTTTTAGTGTGCTATCAATAGCTACTGCCCCTAATCCTAGTGTTTTATTTGGAATATAATCCCTAAATTACTCTCTAATATAAAAAACTATACTACCAAACCCAAATAGCTATTGAAAATGGAAACTTGAGTTGATCCATGCAAAATTTATTCTTAGAGGCGGAAGAATAAATAGACAATAAAACTCAATGATTATAGCATAGTTATATATCTATTACAAGAAATTGGTAATTCAGTGTTTTAGTTAATAATTTTATAATCAATTGGTATTATAGCAAATATGATTAAATATGATAGTAATAAATATGAGAGTTCAATAAGCACTAAGTTTAAGAGTAGTAGATAGTAGTATGCTATCTTCACATATCATATTAATATTCTTTTAAAAAAAAAAAGACTTTTAAAAAGAAATATTAAATAGGTCGGTAGTTACAAAATACTTACAGAATACATTTATTTACATCTTCCGGATCAAATCTCAATATGATTTGTCTTGAATTTCCTCTAACTCCTTTTCCTGTGAGTTTTGTATCTATCAACCTTAAAAATTCTAATTTTTCTAATGTTCTATTAAATGTAGCATAGCTAACATCTTCTTTTTCTAAAAATGCTTCAGATAAATCCCCAGCATTATAAATATCATCTTTTTCAGCTATTAATTTCAATAGTGATTTTTCTATATCATTTAAAGAATCAATAGCTCCAGCAAGATTAAGAGATACATTTTGCGCTAATGCTTCATCTAAATGATCTTGTTCTATTGTTCTTGATGCATTAGCTTCAGCTATATTTCCACATACCCTAAGTAAGTCAATTCCTACCCTTAGATCTCCACTATCAAGAGTAGCATCAGTTATTTCTTCTAAAATATCATCAGATATTACTCCTTCATAAAAACCAGATTTTGCCCTATCAGTTAAGATTGATAAAATTTCTGGTCGAGAATATGGCTGAAAAACAACTTCATGAGGAATAAAAACTGTGTTGACATTTTTATCTAAAGCAAATCTAAACTCGAAATCAGATAAAATTGCAAAAACTCCTGATCTAACTCCTGGAAATTCTTCATAAGCTCTTAAAATATCATAAAAAATTTTATTAGCATTTTGATTTTGGAATAAATAATCAACATCATCAAAAGCAACCAAAAGAGCTTTATTATCATCAGAAAGTTTTTTCATGATTTTTTCATATATTCTTGAAAAAGGAACACCTGTTTCAGGAGGTTGATGACCAAATATTTTTTTGTGAATTTGAGAAAATATACCAAAACGAGTTGTATGGAGTTGGCAGTTTACATAACAGCAATAAATCTTATCTGAGGTTTTTTCTACCATTTCAAAAACTTTTTTAATAGCTGTTGTCTTTCCAGTTGCACAAGCCCCAAGAATTACAGAATTAACTGGCCTTCCCTCCTTTAAAGCTGGACGGATTGATATAGCCATAGCTTCCATTTGAGTATCCCTAAAATTATAGTTTTCAGGCATGTAATCTGGATTAAAAGCATTGATATTTCTAAATATCGTTTCATCATGAAGTAATATATCTTCAATTCCCATGATAAAAATATTTGTCTAAACTCATATAAATAGCTAATTAATAGAGTAAGTAAGAAAACACTGATAAGTCAATTAACTACGTATAAAACAATATTGATATGATTAAAAATAAAAAACAACACTAAACAAAAAA
>JAISIQ010000146.1 GCA_031261945.1 Methanobrevibacter sp. | reverse complement strand
ATGAAAGCATAAGAAAGTGTTATAATAAACAACAGTGTGGCAGGAATATTAACTCCAAATATAGCTATTTTATAAGGAATAATTGTCAAAATAACAAGAAGGCCCGCTATTGCTAAAATAGCCATATTGTTTGTTTTCTTGTATTTAACAGTGCTAATCATTAAAAATCCGAAAATTACCATTAAAATCATAGCTAAGTAAATATTAAAAAATCCACTAAGAAATAAAGTAGCTATTAAAAGACCAGTTGCTGGAATTGGTACTCCAACGAATCCTTCAAACTCGATTTTATCACAGATGACATTAAATCGTGTTAAACGCAGAACTCCTGAAATAGCTATAAATAAAGCAATAATTGCTGATAAATAGCTAATTTCAAGAGAATAGCTATTTCCAAGAGCATATAAAAGAACTCCTGGAGCTATCCCAAAAGAAACTATGTCTGCTAATGAATCTATATTCTTTCCAAATCCATATTCATCATTCCGAGATAGTTTTCGAGCTACCCATCCATCTACAGAGTCAAAAATCAATGCCACTATAATAAACATAGCTGAAATAGCTATTTCTTCGTTTAAAGCCATTAAAATAGCTAAAAATCCAAATGTTAAATTCAACAATGAAATTAGATCAGGCACTGCTAAAAAACATCCTATTTTTGTTTCTTTTAATTCCATGATATGACTCCTAATATTACTTTTTTTCTTCTTATTTATTAATTTTTCCATTTAAATGACATATATTTAGCAAAATAACATTTATTTTCCAAACAAAAAACAATATATAGCCTTTATGACAATTTTACATTGTGAGATGCATATTTCGCTATAAACATTTATTTCCAGTATCATGTCAATTTTTATGAGATTGATTTTAAAAGATAAATTTATATAATACTAAAATAGACTATAATAATTATATTAAATAATTATATTAATTACATATTATACATACATATTATACAATACATATTATACATAATTACATAACTAATTACATAATAAATTACAAATTACATAATAAAGAAATTATTTAGATATCATATTAGTACTATTATTAATACATACTATTATTAATACTATTAAAATTATACTTATTTATATTAATAATAATCTTATAAATTAATCTTATAAATAAATAATTTTATAAATAATTCTTATAATAAAAAATAATCTTATAATAATATTTATAATATTTTTAATTCTAATATTTATTTAATTAATAATTTAATTAATATTTCAATAAAATATATTTTATTATACGAATTTCTACTGAATAATAGAAATTCTCCCATTTTTTTTGGGTTGTGAATACAATGATAGAAGACAAGATACAGGTTCTAAGAAAAGCTGCTAAAGTTTCCAATGAACAAAGTTCTGAGCATATTTGGTGTGTTATAGCAGGTAATCAAGATTTGGTTAATGATATAGCTTATGCTGCTATTGCTTCTAAAGATAGAGTAAAAATATTATTCAGAGAACATGTTAACTTAGAAGAATCTTATGTTGTTAAAAAATTTGATTTTATTATGTTATATGGGGATTCTGATAAAATCAGAGATCTCAGTTATGTTTGTAAAGAAAATGGCGGAGCATACATTCAAATAGCTCCTTATTATGTAGGAAATGAACCTAATTTAATGTTACTTGTAGCTCCAGATAATCTTATTAAACAGTTTGTTGGAGATGTAGAAAGAGCTGATGCTCAACTTTCTATTTTATTAGAAGATCAAACTACAGGATTCATTGAAACTGATTCTCAGTTGAATATGAAATTACCTAAATTTTTAAGTAGCTTGATTTCTCCATTATTTAATATGAGTGATGTAGTTTTATCGACTGTTTTAATCTCAACTGAAAGTGAAAACGATGTAGGAAAGATTCAGGAAATAGCTACATCTAATAATATATTTGTTATTGATTTTAAAGACATTATTGTAGATGAAGAAGTATAAAGAAGAAGTATAAAGGAATGAAGAAGCATAGAGGAATAAAATGAGACTTTTTGGAAATAGAAATAGAAATGAAAAGGAAATAGATGATAAAGACAAGGGAATTACTAATAGTTTAGGAATTGATTTAGGTACTTTAAACACAGTCATAGCTAAACCTTCTGGGGATAAATTTGATTTATACCAAATTCCTTCTGTTGTTGCTGTAAAAAAAGATGATCCTACTCAAGTTTTAGCTGTTGGCGAAGAAGCTAAATTGATGCTAGGAAGAACTCCTGAAGATATTATAGCTCTTAGGCCTTTAAGAAAAGGTGTAATTGAAAGTATTGTTCAAGCTCAAGCTCTTTTAGAACGTGCTATGGAAACTGGAACCAAAGAAGGAGAAACTATTGGCAGAATCGTCATTGGAATTCCTGGAGATTCTTCTGAAGTAGAGAAAAAAGCTGCTGAAGAAATAGGTGAAAAAGCAGGAGCTAAATATGTTTTAGTAATTAGTGAAGGATTATCTGCGGCTATTGGTGCAGGATTACCAATAGCTGAACCTGATGGAACAATGGTTATTGATATTGGTGCAGGTTCCACTGATTTAGTTGTTATTTCCCTTGGTGGAATTACTGATATTGAAACTGTAAGATTTGGTGGAGATGATATTGATAATAATATTGTAAGTCTTGTTAAAGAAAAATACAATGTTGAAATTGGTATTCATGATGCAGAATCTGCTAAAATCAAAGTAGGAATGTTCCATTGTAGCGAAGATATAGAAAATTTAAGTACTGAGATTATTGGTAAATCTTCTGAAACTAATAAGCCTAAAAAGATATCTATTGATTCACAGTTCATTGCTGATGCTGCTGAACCTATTATTAAAGAGATTGTTGATGGTTTAAATATTGTTTTAGAAAGATTATCTCCTGAATTAATCACTGGTGTTTATAACAATACTGTTGCTGTTGGTGGAAGCTCTCAGTTAAGAGGACTTAAAGAAAGAATTTGTGATGAATTATCTGTTCCAGTCACTATTTCTGATGACCCTATGACTGTTGTAGCTAAAGGTGCAGCTATTGTTGCTGCTGAACCAAGAGCTCTTGAACCTGAAGTTCGTTTAAAAGCAATGAAGTAAATAGCTATTTATTGTAGCTATTTTCTTTATTTTATTTTATTTTTTCTTACTTTTTCACTTTTTCACTGTTTTTTATTTTTTCATTTTTTCATTTTTTCCTGATTATTTTTCTTCTGTTATTCTTATTTTTTTTATAGGAATAATTTTATTAATATAAAAAATATATATTATAAATAGCTAATATATTAATAAAATAATTATTATATTCACTGATTATTAGGAGAATATAGGAGAATTATATGATTAAAGTAGACCCTAATCTCTGTAAAGGATGTGACCTCTGTATAGAAGTCTGCCCACAGAAAGTTTATGAGAACTCATCAAAACTTAATAAAAAAGGAGTTTATCTGCCTTGTCCAAAAAGAGAAAAAGATTGTACAAAATGTCATTTATGTGAGCTAATTTGTCCAGATCAAGCTATTACTGTTGAAGATGATAAAATGGGAAATGAGGGGGATGAATCAAATGACTAAAGAGCTATTTGTCCAAGGAAATGAAGCATGTGCTCATGGAGCTATTAAAGCAGGTTGTAGGTTCTTTGGAGGGTATCCTATTACTCCTTCTACTGAAATAGCTGAGGATTTAGCTATTCTTCTTCCTAAACATGGAGGTTCTTTTGTTCAGATGGAAGATGAAATTTCAGCTATTGGGGCAGTTATTGGGGCTAGTTGGAGTGGTATGAAAGCTATGACCTCTACTTCAGGTCCTGGATTTTCACTTATGCAAGAAAATATAGGCTATGCTCAAATTACAGAAACTCCTCTTGTAATCGTTGATGTCCAAAGAGGTTCTCCTTCAACTGGACAACCTACAATGGCAGCTCAAGGAGATATGATGCAAATGCGTTGGGGATCTCATGGTGATTATGAACCAATAGCTATTTCTCCATCTTCTGTTCAAGAATTTTTTGATTTCACAGTAGAAGCATTTAACTTGTCAGAAAAATACAGAGTTCCTGTTATAATAGCTGCTGATGAAATTATTGGCCATATGAGAGAAAAAATAATCATTCCTCATGAAGTTGAAATAACTCCTCGAAAAATGCCAAAAGAAACTCCTGAGGATTTTCTTCCATTTAAACCAACAAAAAATCACATTCCTGAGTATATTCCTGCATTTGGTGAAGGATATAATGTTCATGTTACTGGACTTACTCATGATGAAAGAGGTTATCCTGATGCTTCTTCTCCAAAGGCCCATAGTAAGTTAGTAACTAGATTATGTGATAAAATATTGAAAAACAGAGAAAAAATTGTTGCTACAGAAACAAAATTCTGTGATGATGCAGATATAATAATAGCTTCTTATGGAGCTCCAATTAGATCTGTTTCTGCTGCAGTAAGCCTTGCAAGAGATGAAGGGTTAAAAGTAGGATATATTAAAATCAATACTCCTTGGCCATTTCCAGAAAAACAATTAGAAGAAATAGCTGAAATAGCTAATGATATTGTAGTTGTAGAAATGAATTTAGGTCAGATGGTTCATGAAGTAGAAAGAATAGCTAAAGACAATGCAAAAGTTCATTTTATACCAAAAATTGGGGGAAATCTCCATAAACCAGAGGAAATTCTTTCAAAAATTAAAGAGATTAAAAAAATTTAAAAAAATTAGTTAGGAGGGATTAAAATTACAAATAATAATGAAAATAATAATAAAATTGATACAAATACCTCAAATAACTTAGAATCTTCTGAATCAGAACATCCTAACTTAGAACATCCTTATATGAAATATCTTCGAAAAGATAGACTTCCTAATATATTTTGTCCGGGTTGTGGTAATGGAACAATATTAAATAGCTTTTTTAGAGGAATGGAATCAGAAGGTATTGATTTAAAAGAAATAGCTATGGTTTCTGGAATTGGTTGCTCATCAAGAATTCCTGGATATGTTAAATGCGATTCTCTTCATACTACTCATGGAAGAGCTATTAGTTTTGCAACAGGTTTAAAAGTTGGAAATCCTGATTTAAATGTTGTTGTTTTTACTGGTGATGGTGATGCTGCTTCTATTGGTGGAAATCATCTTATTCATGCCGCAAGAAGAAATATAAATCTCACTGTAATTTGTATTAATAATACTATTTATGGAATGACTGGAGGCCAAATAAGTCCCACTTCTCCAGAAGGAAGTATTGGAACAACTGCTCCTTATGGAACAAGGGATAAACCTTTCAACTTATCAGAATTGGTTGTTGCTGCAGGTGCAAGTTATGTAGCAAGATGGACAACTATTCAACCTCTTCAACTTTCAAATTCAATAAAAAAGGCTCTGAACAACCCGGGATTTTCATTTGTTGAGGTAGTTTCCCAATGTCCTACTTATTTCGGAAGAAAAAATAAACTTAGAACTCCTGTTGATATGGTTAAATCTTTTAAAGAAAATGCAATCAATAAAAGAAAAGCAGATAAATTAATAGCTGATGGAAAAGAAGATGAATTAATAGGAAAAATTATTGTAGGAGAATTTATAAATAAAAAAAGAGCTGAATTTAGTGATAATGTTTGTAACCTTTCAAAACAGCAATGTGGTGAAGAACACGCAACAAAATCAGCGTATTTATCTAAGTTAGAATATTAATATTATAAGTATAATTATAATTATATTAAAATTTATTAAAATTATATTATATTAATTAATATTAATAACAATAATATTGCTAATACTATCACTGATATTAATACTAATAATAATATTAATACTACTATTAATACTAATACTAATACTAATAATAACAATAATAACAAATAATATTAATATTAATAATATTATTAATAATAATAATAATAATAATAATAATTTTAATAATATTAAAATAATATTAAAAATGATTAAGGAGATAGCATGAGAAAAGAAATCAGAATAGCAGGATTTGGGGGTCAGGGAGTTATCCTTGCAGGAATTATCATTGGAAAAGCTGCTTCTCTTTTTGATGGGATAAATGCAGTTCAAACTCAATCTTATGGTCCAGAAGCTCGTGGAGGGGCTTCAAGAACAGAAATAGTTATTAGTGATGAAGAAATCCAGTATCCTAAGGTTCAAAATCCTGATATTTTAGTAGCTATGTCTCACGAGGCATTAATGAAATATATGGGCGATTTAAAAGATGAAGGGATACTTATAATAGACCCAGACATGATTGATGAGACAGAAATAGCTGATTTCGTAAAACAACATAAAATTAAGCTATTTCGTGCAAAAGCTACTCAAACAGCTCAAAATGATATTGGTCTTAGAATTGTAGCAAATATTGTAATGATTGGGGCTATTACTAATATAACAAAAGTTGTATCTTATGATGCTGTTAAAGAAGCTATTTTAGATAGTGTTCCTCCTGGAACTGAAGATAAAAACATAAAAGCTTTTGAAGCTGGCTATGCTATGGATGGTTAATTTAGATATATTAACTAAACAAGGAAAAAAAGAAAAGAGAAAAAAGGAGAAGTTTTATAATCAATAGAAGTATCGAGGAGAAGTTTTATAATGAAATTCTTTGAACATAATGCAAAAAAAATCTTTAAAAAATCAGGAATCAATATATTAGAAGGTCATGTAGCTTATTCTCCAGAAGAAGCAATGGAAATAGCTACTGAAATGGGGGTTCCAGTAGCAATAAAAGCTCAAGTATTAACTGGTGGAAGAGGAAAAGCAGGTGGAATAAAATTTGCAGATAATCCTGGTGAAACATTTGAAAGAGCTAAAGAACTCCTTGATCTTGAAATTAAAGGAGAAAAAGTAAAACATGTTCTCATAGAAAAAAAAGCAGAAATCAAAGAAGAATTCTTTTTAAGTGTTTCTATTGATAGAGCAGCAAAAAAACCAATTATAATGGCAAGTTCTGAAGGAGGGGTGGATATTGAGCAATTAGCTGTTTCAAACCCTGAAAAAATCATCAAATATCACAAAGAGCCATTAGAAGAATTTCTACCTTATGAATCAAGAGAAATAGCTAGAAAAATGGGTGTTGGTCCAAAACTCATTTCTCAAGTAGGGTCAATTATTTTAAAATTATATGATGTCTTTAAAACTTATGATGCTCAAGTAGCTGAAATTAATCCACTAATTCTTACAGATGAAGGATTAATAGCTGCAGATGCAAAATTAGAAATTGAAAATGATGCATTGTTCCGTCATAAAGATTCAATGGAAACAAATAATTTCAAACAGAAAGATTTTGCTTTTGTAAAGCTTGAGGGAGATATTGCTGTTATTGGAAATGGAGCTGGACTCACATTAACTGGAATGGATATGATAAAGCTCAATGGAGGTAAACCTGCAACTTTCTTAGATATTGGTGGGGGTGCTTCTGAAGATACAATTAAAAAAGCTTTAAATTTAGTTTTAAATTATCCTCCTGTAAAAGTAGTTTTCTTAAATGTTCTTGGAGGCATAACAAGAGCAGATGATGTTGCTAAGGGTGTTATCAATGCTTTAAACTCTTCAAAAAGGAAAATAAATATAGTTATTAGATTAACTGGAACAAATGAAGAAGAAGGACAAAAGCTATTAGAAGAAGCAGGAATTCCTTATGAAATCTCAATGGAAAAAGCAGCTAAGAAAGCTGTTGAAATTAGAGATTCATTAGTAGTTTAATATTCCTTATTTTTATATTTTTTATTAATTTTTTATTATATTATCATATTATTTTTTACTTCTTTTTATTTTTTATTTTTTAGTTATTCTTTTATCAGTTATCCTTTTATTCTTTTATTCTAATAATATAACTCTACTTATTTCAGAATCATTAATTATTTCTTTATCACATTCTTTAGCTATTTTTGAAGCAAAATCATAAACTTCTTGGAATTCTGGCATATTATCTAATGTTAATCGTTCTCTTGAATATCCTACACACATATATGCTTTAATTTCTACATAATCAGGATTAGCTTTTTTTATTAATTTTCCATAGTCTTCTGGATTAATCATATTTTTATCTTTTACACATGTAGTTCTTATACATGTTCTTGAATCAAAAGTACTAATTGTTTCAAGTGATTTGTTTATTTTATCCCAACTATCTTCTATTTGAGGATTGCATAATCCATTATATATTTTTTTATTAGGAGCATCTAAAGATAGATATAACTGAGTTGGCTCGTTTTCAAGATTTCTTAATTTTTCCCACATTAAGCCATTACTCACAAGAAAAGTAGTAAAATTTCTTTTTTTAAATTCGAAGATCAATTCATCAATATCTGGATATAGTAGTGGTTCTCCAGCTAAAGAAATAGCTGCATTATTTGGTTCTTTTGATTCAATAAGCTTTTTTGAGTCTGCGTTATCATTTCCAAAAAATCCACATAATAGCTGATTTTGAGCGGCAATAGCTTGATCAATTATGGTTTTAGGATCATCATAATCTCCTTCCCATTCTGTTTTTGTTAAAGATAAATCTCTCCAACAAAAAGAACATTTTTGATGACAGAAAGGAACAGCTGGAGACATTTGAAGACATCTATGGCTTTCAATACCATAAAACTTCTCTTTATAACAAACTCCTTCATTTAAAAGACTTTTTTTAGTCCAATGACAGATTTTTGCAGCAGCATGTCCATTATTTCCAACAAATCTATAACCGCTTTTTTCTAATTTTTCTTGTTCTTCTAAATTTAGTGTCATTTTATCTATTAATTATAATTCGAATATTTCTTTTAAAATTAAATCTTTTAATTTGCTTGTAAGCTTTTTAGCTCTTTGACGATCTGATTGTCTACATGTAATTGGGATATTATGTTTTTCATTATCAATATCGAGATCCACAGTTCCTAAATTCATTTTATAAGTTTTATTATTTGTTAATATAGAACATAATCCACAACCAAAACAATTTTCCATATTTATTGTTCCATTATCATTAATTGCATTTGTAGGGCAGCTATTTTTAGCTATTTTATTTTTTTCAGGATCAAAAGTATCCTTTACAAAAATGGGGCGTGAATCAGTATTTTTCCAAACTTCTTCATAGCTAATTTCAGAAATTGGTAAATGTCGTCCATGAATATCTGCTACTGGAAGAGTAATATCATTGTCACGAATAAATAAATTATTAAATATTTCTTCATTTAAAATAGGTATAGGAATAGCTATTGTATCATATATTTCAGGCCCTGCTCCAGTTTTAAATCCTCCAAGATATTCAGAATCCATTTCAAGTAAATTAGCACTTAACATTAAATTTGGTTTTTCTGCTGTGCTTCTTGTTCCATTACCTAAAATTCTTCCTTGAGAACCATTGAGTAATACTTTCTTTCCTTCATTTATAATTTCTTGATGTGGGTCATTTTCTAAAGGATTATATTCTCCACATCCAGAAAATGAAAATTGATTCAATTTGCCTTTCATTGGAATTCCACTAAAAATAGATTTTGCTTCTTTTCCACTGGGATTTGTAAAAGCAGTATAATTTTTAAATGCCATTCTACTTCCAATCATTTCTCCTCTGCTAATATCTTCAATATCAATAGTAGCTTCTATTTTTTTCCCTTCAATTGATTCTACTTCAACATTAATTTCTTTTCCTTCTAATATATCTTTAAATAAAAAGCCTCCGCCATAATTAGGGTCATTAATACTTTGTTTAGTTCCATAGACTATAAGATCAACAGAACCTAATAACTCATTAGGGCATGGTCCTGGAAATGCAGGAACTCCATTTAAAGAAATAGCTTTTGCTTTTTTAAATTCACCAGGTTCTGAAACTCCAATATGTAAAATAGCTGCTGTTCCAGACATTATCCCACAAGTTCCAGTTGTTACAACATCAACTTCTTCAAATGATAATTTTTCATCATTTTCAATAAATTTCTTCATCTCCTGAACTGTGAAAATGT
The DNA here is from genome assembly GCA_031261945.1 of Methanobrevibacter sp. Taxonomy (GTDB): domain Archaea; phylum Methanobacteriota; class Methanobacteria; order Methanobacteriales; family Methanobacteriaceae; genus Methanobaculum. Next base: position 1,797 of record JAISIQ010000146.1, on the reverse strand, counting down.
TTGCATCACCATTTTTTATTTTTTCTTTAATTTCTTCTAAATTTCTTTGTGAGATAAGAATGCCTCCAGAAAATAGCTATTAACAGATTATCCTCCATAGATAATCTGAATTAATTGAATTTCATCTCCTTTTTCAATCACTGTTTCTTCAATAACAATTTCTCCATTTCTTTTAACTACTAGTGTTTCTGATGAAATTTCAAGTTCATTTAATAAATCTTGTATAGTTTTTCCTTGTTTGTAAGGATATTCTTCTTTCTTATTTTCAAAATTTACTATAAATGTCATTTAACCCTCTTTTTTTATTTATTATATTTGTTATGTTTTTAATAATTCTTAAAATATTTTTTATAATCTTTCTATTATAATCTTTATTTATAATGGTTCTGTTATATTGTTTTTATAAATATTATTTTAATTATATTTTAATAATAGTAACTAATACTAATATAACTAATACTAATAGTATTAATAACAATATTAATAACAATATCAATATTAGTATTAATTATTAAATGAATAACTATTAATATTTGGATTAACATATTATTTTATGTTATTATATTGTAGTTACATTTATTGTATTTATAGTTGTATTCATAGTATTTTGCCTATTCGTAGTATTTGTTTATAATTATTTTGTTTATAATTTTTATAGTCTTTAATTATATTTATCATGTTTTTCATGTTTTTATTTTTATAATTTAGATTTTAAGAAATTAATCAATGAGAGTATAATCAATGAGAGTAATTAATTTAGATAATGAAGAAAATAAAGAAAAGAATAAAGAGAAGAAACTTTCTTTTGAGGTTTTAAATAATATTAAAGCATCTGAAGATTTAGGTTTGTTTCGTTGTGTTCAATGCGGGATGTGTACTTCAGTGTGTCCTGCTGCTAAATTTTCAGATTATAATCCTCGGTTTATGGTAGAAAAAGTTCTTGAAGATGATAATTCTATTATTGAAGATGAAAATATATGGAATTGTTTTTATTGTTATACTTGTCACAGTGTTTGTGCAACAGGTAATAGTCCTTGTGAAATAAACCAAATTCTAAGGCAAATAGCTATTGATGAAGAAAAACAAGATAAAAATTTAAAACTATTTGCAAGTTTTGGTGAGGATTTTTTAGATATAGGAATTGGAGGAATACCAAAATACTTCTTTAAAGATCTTAATAAGGATATCGAAGGTTGGTTAGATTTTAAAGCAGATCTTGACACTATAAGGGAAGAACTTTCTTTAGGGTCTGTTGAAATGCCTCAAAAATCAATAGAAGAAATAAGAAAATTACTCAAAACATCAAAATTCCATAAAAGAATTGATAAATTGAAGGGTAAATCGAAATAATAAACTTTCAAATAAAACTTATATATTTATATATAATATGCTAATTTAGAATAATTATTTAATAATTTATTAATAATTATTTAATATTTATTTAATAATTTACTTAATAATTTATTTAATATTTTACTAATATTTTAGTTAATAATTAATTTAGTTAATAATTAAAGTTAATAATTAATAGTATATTGGCAATGATAAAATAAAAAGAGTTTCATTGATAGATAATGAAAATATAGAAAAATCAAAGGTTAAACCAATGAAAAATATTCCTGATAAAAATATTTCACTTTTTAAGAGCTGTTTAGTTAGTACTGAATATCCTGGAGTTGAATCATCAACTAAATTTATTTTTGACAAATTGGGTATTGAATATATGATTGACCAAGAACAGTCTTGTTGTACTGGATTAGGTCATTACAGTGATATTTTTGATCAATATTCTACAAC